>CAZKCY010000109.1:0-7524 GCA_964551155.1 uncultured Marinimicrobium sp.
GCTGCCTTGATTATTTGTCGTACAAAAAATAATCAAGTATTTTGTGTCAGTGGCATCAAGTGAGGGTAAATCGGTAACAAAAGCTTGAATCGGGCTTTAATCCAGCGGCAATTGCCCTTGCTAAAGCCATAGTCGCTTGAAGTCGCCGATTTCAGGTATTATATTATATTACCTTTTAAGCCCGCCTCAGAGCCCTGTATGACTGATAATAACAAGGCTGGGCGTGTCCTTCGTTCCTCAGAGTGGTTTGGAAGCCAGGATAAAAACGGCTTTATGTACCGCAGTTGGATGAAAAATCAGGGCATTCCCGAACACCATTTTCACAACCGTCCGGTTATTGGTATCTGCAATACCTGGTCGGAGTTGACCCCCTGCAATTCGCATTTTCGCGACTTGGCGGACCGAGTGCGCCGCGGCATTTTGGAGGCGGGCGGTGTACCGGTGGAATTCCCGGTGTTCTCCAACGGCGAATCCAATCTGCGACCTTCGGCGATGCTGACCCGCAATCTGGCGGCAATGGACGTGGAAGAATCGATTCGCGGCAACCCCCTCGATGGCGTGGTGCTGATGACCGGCTGCGATAAAACTACCCCGGCGCTGTTGATGGGCGCTGCCAGCTGCGACTTACCCGCCATAGTGGTAACCGGCGGGCCTATGCTTAACGGCAAACACCGAGGCAAGGATGTGGGCTCCGGCACGCTGGTTTGGAACATGCACGAAGATTACAAAGCCGGACGTATCAGCCTGGAGGAGTTTATGGGCGCCGAGGCCGGCATGTCGCGCTCGGTTGGCACCTGCAACACCATGGGCACGGCATCCACTATGGCCTGCATCGCCGAAGCCATGGGCATGTCGCTGCCCCAAAGCGCCGCCATTCCGGCAGTCGATGCGCGCCGCTACGCCCTGGCGCACCTGACCGGCATGCGCATAGTGGATATGGTCTGGGAGGATCTCAAGCCCTCCCAAATCATGACCCGGCCGGCGTTTATCAACGCTATTCGTACCATTGCCGCCATAGGCGGCTCCACCAATGCGGTGATTCATTTAAAGGCCATAGCCCAGCGCCTGGGGGTGGAATTGAGTCTCGAAGATTGGCAGGTCTACGGTAAGGAAGTGCCGACCATCGTCGATTTGCTGCCTTCCGGGCGTTTTTTGATGGAAGAGTTTTATTACGCCGGCGGTTTGCCGGTGGTATTGAAGCGCCTGGGCGAGGCGGGTTTGTTAGAGAAACAGTGTCTGACCGTAACCGGTCGCAGTCTGTGGGATAACAACCGCAAAGCCGAGTGCTTTGACGACCAAGTGATTCGGCCGCTGGATCAACCGCTGTGCGACAGCGGCGGCATTTGCATACTCAGAGGCAACCTCGCGCCCCGAGGGGCGGTGCTTAAACCATCTTCGGCCACACCAGCGCTGATGCAACATCGAGGTCGGGCACTGGTGTTTGAGGATTTCGAGCACTACAAGACCCGTATCATGGACCCGGATCTGGAGGTCGATGAAAACTCGGTACTGGTGTTGAAAAACTGCGGCCCCAAAGGCTATCCGGGCATGGCCGAGGTGGGCAATATGGGCTTGCCGCCAAAATTGCTCAAGCAGGGGGTGACCGACATGGTGCGCATTTCCGACGCCCGCATGAGCGGTACCGCCTTTGGCACAGTGGTACTGCATGTCACCCCTGAGGCGCGGGAGCTGGGCCCTCTTGCCGCGGTGCAGGATGGCGATATGATTGTTTTGGACGTGGCCGATGGTCGACTGGAGGTGGAGCTTTCCGAGGCGGTGCTGGCGGCTCGTTTGGAGGTGCTTAAGGGTGCTCGAATTCCCACTAGACCGGGCGGCTATCTTCAACTTTACTTAGATCACGTCCTGCAGGCCGATGAGGGCTGCGATTTTGACTTTTTAGTGGGAGGCCGGGGCGCAGACGTTCCGGCACATTCGCATTGAATCTCACCTTGAGAGCTAGCGCGATGGCCTTAACCAATCAATACCCCAGTTTGCGCAACAAAGTGGTGCTGATCACCGGCGGCGCCTCGGGCATAGGCGCGAGTCTGGTGGAAGCCTTTTGCCGACAGGGGGCGAAAGTGGCGTTTATCGATATTCGCGAAGCCGCCGCGAAAACCCTGGTCGCTCGGCTGGAGCAATATCAGGAGTGCTCCACGCCTTCCTTCTACCATTGCGATCTGGTCGACATACCTTTACTGCAAAACACTGTGGCTCAGGTGCGGAAAGATCTGGGGCCCATCACCGTCCTGATCAACAACGCCGCCAACGATAAGCGCCACGATTTTCGCGAGGTGACGGTCGACTATTGGGATGAGCGCATAGCGGTCAATTTGCGCCATCACTTTTTTGCCGCTCAGGCGGTGTATCAAGACATGTGTACCAGTGGTGGCGGCTCAATTATTAACCTAGGCTCCATGAGCTGGTACGCCACCCAGGGCGGCATGCCCGGTTACACTAGCTCTAAAGCCGCCATCGAAGGTCTGACTCGGGGGTTGGCCCGCGATATGGGCGCCGATAACATCCGGGTTAACACCCTGGTGCCCGGCTGGGTCATGACCGAGCGCCAGTTGAGCCTCTGCGCTTCGGCGGAAGTCAGTCAAACCATTCGCGACAGTCAGTGCCTGAAATGTTCGGTGGTGCCCGAAGACATAGCCGCTATGGCACTGTTTTTGGCCTCGGACGACAGTCGTATGTGTACCGCCCAGCATTTCATCGTCGACGGAGGCTGGGTTTGAATTTCGGGCGCCTGTGCCCTTTTTTTGCTGCGACCAATTTGCAGTTTCACTTATCGAAAAATAATGACTTAGAGGATAACCAATGAAACACCTCAAACTCGGCATTGCAGCTTTGGCGCTATTGGCGTTCAGCGCTGTGGCTGATGACGATCAATTGACCATCGGCTTCTCCCAGGTGGGTTCCGAAAGTGGCTGGCGCACCGCCTTTTCTGAATCGGTGAAAGCCGAGGCCGAGGAGCGGGGCATCAATCTGAAATTCTCCGATGCCCAGCAAAAACAGGAAAACCAGATTAAGGCGGTGCGCAGTTTTGTCGCCCAGCAGGTGGACGCGATCATCATCGCCCCGGTGGTGGAAACCGGCTGGAAGCCGGTGCTGCGCGAGGCCAAGCGCGCCGGCATTCCGGTGGTGATTGTCGATCGCAACGTGGCTCTGGACGATGATTCTCTGTACGTCACCCGTATTGCGCCCGACTTCGAACACGAAGGCAAAAAAGCCGCCTCCTGGCTGATGGAGCGCACAAACGGTGACTGCAAGATCGTTGAGCTGCAGGGTACCGTCGGTTCCAGCGCCGCCATCGGTCGCATGAAAGGCTTTAAAGAGTACATCGAAGACTATCCCGATGCCGAAATCATTCGCAGTCAGACCGCCGAATTTACCCGCTCCAAAGGCAAAGAAGTGATGGAGAGTATTCTCAAGGCCGAAGGCGGCGGCGAACACATTTGCGCGGTCTGGGCCCATAACGATGAAATGGCCATTGGCGCTTCTCAGGCCATTGACGAAGCCGGTCTGGAGCCGGGTGAGGATATTCTCTTGGTGTCGGTGGACGCAGTGGACAATGTGTTCAAATCGATTCACGCCGGCGACATCAATGCCTCGGTTGAAATGAGCCCTCATCTGGGCGGCCCTGCGTTCGATGTTATTAATCAATATCTGAACGGCAAGCGCGATTTTCCCAAGTGGATAATTATGGAGGGTCGAGTGTTCACGCGCGACAACTACGTTGAAGAGTACAAGGTTCGTTTTGGCCGCGATCCTCGCACCGAGCTTCCCACAGAATCCTGAAATTACAATAAGGTCGGCGACCATGAATAATGAAACTGCTTTGCTTTCCCTGAGAGGGATTAAAAAAACTTTTCCCGGCGTACGAGCGCTCGACGGCGTGGATTTCACCTTGCGCAAAGGTGAAATCCACGCGCTCTTGGGTGAAAACGGCGCAGGCAAATCCACGCTGATTAAAGTCATGACCGGGGTTTACTCGCGCAGTGCCGGGGAGATTGCCTTGGAGGGCTCGGCCATCCACCCAAACAGCACTCGCGATGCCCAGGAGCTGGGAATCAGTACCGTCTATCAGGAAGTCAATCTGCTGCCCAACCTGAGTGTGGCGCACAATATTTTTCTCGATCGCGAGCCCAAGCGCTGGGGGATCATTGATTGGAAGCGGGTCAATCGCGAAGCTCAGGCGCTGCTCAAAACCTACGATCTGAATATCGACGTCACTCAGCCGTTGTCCAGCTACTCGGTGGCGGTGCAGCAGTTGATCGCTATTGCCCGAGGCGTCGACATGTCCGCCAAGGTGCTGATTCTCGATGAGCCCACTGCGAGTCTGGATGCCGGCGAAGTAAAAAAATTATTCGGCATCATGAACGGCTTGAAAGAGCAGGGCATCGGCATTGTGTTCGTGACTCACTTTCTCGATCAGGTCTATGCGGTTAGCGATCGAATCACGGTGCTGCGCAACGGCCAATTAGTAGGCGAGTTCGTGACCGCCGATTTGCCGCAGCCCGAGCTGGTCAGTCATATGCTGGGTAAGGAGCTGGAGCATATGGAAACCCGGCCTCCGACAGCCGACACCGGCGAGAGCAAAGAAACCTTGCTGGAGTTAAAAGGCGTGGGCCGAGCGGGCTCATTGGAGCCGATTGATCTCAAGCTCGCCAAGGGCGAAGTCATGGGGCTGTCGGGGCTCTTGGGTTCGGGGCGAACCGAGCTTTGCCAGCTGCTGTTTGGCATTGACCGAAAGCAAACCGGCAGCTTGTTTTTTAAGGGCCGTGAGCGGGACTTCAAAGGGCCCTTCGAGGCCATGGATGCCGGCATCGGCCTGGCGCCCGAGGATCGCAAAGAGGACGGCATCATCGGCCCTCTGTCAATACGGGAAAATATTGCCCTGGCGCTGCAGGTCAAGCGCGGCTGGTGGCGTTTTATCTCCCGGAAAGAGCAGGAGGCCTTGGCTAAGCGCTACGTCAAAGAGCTGAACGTGGCCACCTCCAGCATTGAAAAACCCATTGAGCAGCTCAGCGGCGGCAACCAACAGAAAGTGATTCTGGCGCGCTGGCTGGCCGCCCAACCCGAACTTCTGGTTTTGGATGAGCCCACCCGCGGTATCGATATCGGCGCTCACGCCGAGATAGTACGGCTGATTCGTAAATTGTGCGATCAAGGCCTATCGCTGGTGGTGGCTTCTTCGGAACTCGAAGAGCTGGTGGCCTTCAGCGATAAGGTGGTGGTGTTGCGGGACAGACGCAAAACCGCCGAATTGCAGGGCGAACAAATCAATCAACAAGCCATTATGAACGCCATCGCCCAGGCCTAAGGCTTATGGGCTCAGTGAGAACAATAGCAGCGAGAAACTCATGAAAAATTTTCTAACCAATATTTCCGCGCAGCGCTACACCTGGCCGATCGTCGGCCTGGTGTTTCTGCTGCTGGTGAATCTGATTGTGTCGCCCGACTTTTTTCAGATCCAATACCAGGACGGCCGCTTTTACGGCAGCCTGATTGATGTACTCAACCGCGCCGCTCCGGTCGCGCTGCTGGCGATCGGCATGACCTTGGTCATTGCCACCGGCGGGGTGGACCTGTCGGTGGGCTCGGTCATGGCCATTGCCGGTGCGGTAAGTGTCGCGCTGGTGGTATCGGGCGTACAGAGTATGACCTTGATTATCGGCGGCGGCCTGCTCGCCGGTCTGGCGGCCGGATTGATCAACGGCTTTCTGGTGGGTTATGTGGGAATTCAGCCCATAGTGGCGACTCTGATTTTGATGGTGGCCGGGCGCGGTATCGCCCAGCTGGTAAACGAAGGCCAGATCGTTACTTTCGACTATGCGCCTTTCGCTTATATCGGCTCCGGCCATCTGCTCGGCATTCCCTTCCCGATTATTTTGGTGATCATCGCCTTTCTGGTGGTGCATTTGCTAATGCGCAGAACCGCTTTGGGGCTTTACGTTGAGTCGGTGGGAGCTAACGCCTCGGCCAGTCACTATGTCGGCATCAATGACCGCGCCATCAAGATGATGGTTTATTGTGTGGCCGGCCTCTGTGCCGCCCTGGCGGGCATGATCGCCGCTGCGGATATCAAAGGCTCCGATGCCAACAACGTCGGTCTCTGGCTCGAGCTGGATGCGATCCTCGCCGTGGTCATCGGCGGTGCTTCATTGATGGGGGGCCGCTTCTCGATCTTCTTGTCGATTATCGGCGTGCTGATTATTCAGACTCTGACCACCACCATCATTATGAGCGGCATACCGCCCAAGTTTAATCTGTTGATCAAAGCAGTGGCGATTATCGTCGTGCTGCTGTTTCAATCGCCGCGCTTTCAAAAGCAGTTGGCCAGCTTGTTTGTTCGGAGGAAAGCGGCATGATGAACCGAAAATTTATTCCACTTTACGTCACTTGCGCGCTTTTCTTTTTGCTCTTTGGCATAGGTGCGATTCAGTTTGAGCATTTCGGCAGCTTGCGGGTGTTTCTCAATCTGTTTACGGACAACGCTTTTCTGATTATTGCCGCCATTGGCATGACCTTCGTCATTATTTCCGGTGGCATTGACCTTTCGGTGGGTTCGGTCATAGCGCTTACCGGTGTGGCGGTCAGTGTATTGATTACCAATTTCGGCTGGCATCCGCTGACGGTATTTCCGCTGGTGTTGATTTGCGGCACTTTATTCGGTGCTGGCATGGGCGCGCTGATTCACTATTACAAGATGCAGCCTTTTATCGTCACTCTAGCGGGCATGTTTTTAGCGCGCGGTCTGGCCACGGTGATCAGCGAGGAGTCGGTGCCCATCTATCACGACTTCTACGACACTTTGAGCACCTTCGGCGTATTTCTACCGGGCGATGCCTGGTTTGGCTTCAGCACCATGCTCTGCCTGGTTGTTTTGGCCGCCGCCATACTTTTCGGCAACTACAGTCGCCTGGGTGGGCGCATCTACGCCATGGGCGGCAGCAATCAGTCAGCTGCGCTTATGGGCGTGCCCCTGGCGAGCACCACCATCAGTGTCTATGCCATCAGCTCTTTTATGGCCACTTTGGCAGGCATAGTGTTCTCGCTCTATACCTTTTCTGGCTACTCGCTGGCCGCCGTGGGCGTGGAGCTGGATGCCATCGCCGCGGTGGTGATCGGTGGCACTTTGCTCAGCGGCGGCTACGGCTATGTCGTGGGCACGCTCTTAGGGGTGCTGATCATGGGCATAGTCCAGACCTATATCTCTTTCGAGGGCACGCTCAGCAGCTGGTGGACCAAAATCGTCATTGGCATCCTGCTGTTCGGATTTATTGTTTTGCAGCGCTTTCTGGTCAAAACCGCCAACCGTTAAGGCAGTTTTGGCGCGGTGCTGAAGCTATTTGGTCGCTTTGACTATTTGCTCCATTTGGATTGACAGACTGGCGACTGTTTGCATATTATAATACAAAACAAATGATCCGCCCGGCCTTTGCCGGGCGCGCGGCTAAAGGTGGTGAAACGATGTCTTATACACTCGGTCTGGATTACGGTTCGGATTCGGTAAGAGCGCTG
>CAZKCY010000110.1:0-3230 GCA_964551155.1 uncultured Marinimicrobium sp.
GTCAGTCAGGCGGATGTGGACGCGGTGTATGACGCGGGTTGGGATGAGCAGGCCGCACCGGAAGCCTTGCGCATCAAGGCGCTCTTGATGGAAGCGCCGGACTTGGCAGGTTCAGCGATAGCTGTGGAGCTCAATGACGGGGTGGTGACCTTGGGTGGTTTTGTGGCCAACGAGGACCAAAAGCGCAGGGCGGCAGCCATCGCCCAGGAACAGGATGGCGTTGATCGCGTGGTCAATGATATCGTCGTGAAATAACAAGCTGGCTTCGCTTGGAGTCGGTGCAGACGTTTTTCCAAATATAAAGGTAGAGTAAAGGTGGGTCTTGTGTTGATTGGCAAGCGAACAATTTTTGGGTTCTGCATTCTAGTTTTGGTATTGGTGAGTCAGAGCGGTTTTGCTCTGGAGGGCAAGCCCACCCTGCGCCAACATATTGAAGCCATGACCGGCGACTATCCGCTAATGGCACAGGGGAAAATCCTTCAAGCCCAGTCCACTTTGAAGAATTTTTACCTGGACAACAATTTCTCGCCGGCCTGGCACGATGCCGAGCAGCAGCCAACGCCTCAGGCTCGGATCCTGGTTCAGGAGATAGGCCGCATCGACGAGGACGGACTCCTGCCCGCTGACTACCATTACTCTCAGCTGCGGGACTACTACCTGGACGCAAAGTCCGGGCAAAACCCTGGCGATTATGTGGAGTTCGATTTGTTGCTCTCCGATGCGGCCGCCACTCTCAGCCAACACTTGCTGGCAGGAAAGGTCGACCCGGAAACGCTCTCGGCGGAGTGGCAGGCCCAGCGCCGCAGTGAGGATCTCACCCGGATTATTCTCGAGCTTTCTCAAGCCGCGGACGTCGCCGCTCGTCTGAATGAACTGCGCCCAAACCAGGTGCGTTACTTTCGCTTGAAAAAACTCTTGATGCGCTTACGCCACACTGTGGCTCCGGATTGGCCGCGTTTGGCGGTTGCGCCGATTATCAAACCGGGGACCATTGATTCGCGTCTGCCAGCGATCCGAGAGCGTTTGCGCTATTGGGGCGATCTCGATCTCGCGGTGCAAGTAGAGTCCGACGCTGAGGCGAACGCGGTTTACGATCAGACGTTGGCTGCCGCCGTGCGTAATTTTCAGCGCCGCCACGGTCTGGAAGAAGACGGCATTATTGGGCGGGCGACGTTTGACGCACTTAATATTTCGCCCGCCGAGCGCGAGCAGCAGGTGGTCAACAACCTTGAGCGCTGGCGCTGGCTGGCGGAAGATCTGGGGGAGCGGCACGTGCTGGTGAACATCGCCGGCTTCGAGTTGAAAACGGTTGAAAACAATCGAACCGTTTTGACCAAACCGGTGATAGTTGGCCGGGACTATCGGCGCACGCCGGTATTCAGTGACCGGATCCGCTACCTGGTTTTCAACCCCACCTGGACTGTGCCCATGAGCATTGCGGTCAAGGATCAGTTGCCAGCGATTCGCCAAGACCCTGAATACTTTAGCCGTTTAGGTATGACCGTTTTCGATCGAGACCAGAACCGGGTGGATCCCGCCCAAGTGGACTGGCAGGCGCTGGGGCCTCGAAACTTTCCCTATCGGCTGGTGCAGTCCCCAGGCCCGCTGAACGCCCTGGGGCAGGTAAAGTTTATGTTTCCCAATGCACACGATGTTTATTTGCACGATACTCCGGCCCGGGATCTGTTTACCAAAACAGATCGCGCGTTCAGTTCGGGCTGTGTGCGAGTTGCCGATCCTATGGAACTGGCCGCCTGGCTGCTGGAAAAAGATGGCCTGAGTCGGAACCAAATCGATGCCATAGTAGCCAAAGGAGACTTGCGTACGGTTTTTCTCAAGGAGCCGGTGCCGGTGCATATAGAATACTGGACGGCCTGGATTGACAGCAGGGAGGAGCTGCACTTCAGGAATGATATTTATCGACGCGATCCACCCCTGAGTGCCGCTCTGGCGGCGCCACTTTATCCCCAATGACTCTCGCTGATGACAGATTAATGACCCATAGCTCTTTGAATAAAAATGCTCAAGCTGACCAGCGTGGCTGGGCAACTGGCGCTCGACTCAGTGCTACTGACTCGTACTCTAACGTTTACTTTAGTGCCCTGGTTTTTTGGGTTTTGTTATTAATGGCCGCTAGTCAGACCAGCTATGCCCGAGGTGCCCTGGAATTGACGGCTGGTTTTCCGTTGGAGGTCAACGGTCGAAAAATCGAATACGGCATCGACTTTGAGCCGGTGTTGCCGGGTGAGGAGGTCGTGTTCAGCACTCATCGAAACCTTGCTGCACGCATGTCGGTGACGGTCGAGAGTAAGCCACTGGCCCGAGATCAAAGGAGTTTTGTCTGGCGCGCCCCGGCAACGCCCGGGTTGCGCACCGCTACCGTGACTCTCGCGCCCGAGCGCGCGGGGCAAAAGGTCGAGACAGTGACCCTCAAGGTATTTGTCATGGTGCCTGTCAGCAAGGTGAAGAATGGCTACCTCAACGGCTACCGCATCGGCCAGTACCCTTCACCGCTGCGCAACCTCAACGCTTATCGAGCCCCGCGCGGATACATTGAAGTGACGGCAGCCAATGCCTCGACGTCCATTTCACCCAATTTCACGCTGCAGCAATTTCTGTGCAAGCAAGCCGGTGGCTATCCCAAGTACCTGGTGCTGCAGCCGCGGCTATTGACCAAGCTAGAGGGGCTGCTGCTTGAGGTAAATGAGCGAGGCAGAGAAATTGAAAGCTTTGTGATCATGAGTGGCTATAGAACTCCCTTCTACAACGCCGCCATCGGCAACTCGGCCAGCAGCTACCATATCTACGGCGGTGCCGCCGACATATATGTTGATGTGAAGCCTCGCGATGGGGTTATGGATGACCTTAACGGAGATGGAAAACAGAACCGGGCTGACGCCGCCTACCTCTACCGAATGGCGGATTCCTATGTGCGCCGGCACGAGCGATTAGACCTAAAAGGTGGGGTGGGGGAATACGGCAGCAACGCCGCGCACGGGCCTTTTGTGCATATTGATGTGCGCGGCTCCAGCGCCCGCTGGGGCCATAGTCACTGACCGGTAGCGGAGAGTTTGTCCATTAAAGCCATCACCGCGCGCGCCTGGGTAATGCTGCACGGGTTGTCACGCTCGCCGAGAAAGTAGCGATTCACCTGCTCGATCATCGGCTGCTGGATATGTTCCGGATTGGGCAACTCAAAGGTTTTCTGGCCCTGGGCATTCTCCAGCCGG
>CAZKCY010000110.1:3240-7509 GCA_964551155.1 uncultured Marinimicrobium sp.
CCGGATAATCTGCTGGCCGAAGAAGTTGATCTGTATTCGTCCTTCGGTGCCGATGATTTCGCACAAATCGCGCGCCTGATCGGCCGGCGCGGCGAAATGCCAGCGACCCTGCAGCACTAGCTGATTGGAAAATTGCGCCCAGCCCTGAACCGTATCGGCGGCTGGATAAAGCCCGGCTAAGTTAGTGGCAAAACCTTGGGCGGCAGTGGGTTCGCCAAACCAATGCAGCAACAAGTCCAGTTGGTGAGGGGCCAGGTCGTGAAACAGTCCGCCTCCGGAGAGTGCCGGATTGACGCGCCAATTGTCTTCGGTTTGGGCGATCAAACTGGATGCCGCCGGTTGCAGCATATCCAATTGTATTAGCCGGGGCTGGCCAATCGCGCCCGCCTTTAACAGCTCACCCAGTTTGACGAAGCTGGGCACGAAGCGGCGGTAATGAGCAGCGCAAATTTTACCGCCGGTCTCGGCTTCGGCGGCGATGATGGCATCGCACTCGGCGGCGTTGAGGGTTACCGGTTTTTCGAGGTAGACCTTCTTGCCGGCGCGCAAAGCGGCAATGGCATAGTCGCGGTGAAAGGCCGGCGGAGTGGCGATATATATGGCATCGATGTCCGAGTCGGCCAGCAACGCCTCGGCATCGCTGTACCAGAGCGGCACTCGGTGCCGCCTGGCAAAGTCCTCCGCCTTGACCGGATCGCGGCGCATGACCGCGCGCAATTCGGAGTTGGCCGCTTTTTGAAAGCCCGGGCCACTCTTTTTCTCGGCCACATCGCCAGCCCCCAGTATGCCCCAGCGAATTTTTGTTCCGCTCATAGTGGCTTTCCTTCTGGCTGATAAACTTTTACTTGATTGCGACCCTCAGCCTTGGCGCTGTACATGGCCTCGTCGGCGCAGCGGATCAAGGTCCTGGCATCGCTGCCATGCTCGGGGTAAATCGCCAGGCCAATACTGGTGGATATGGTGAAACTTCGTTTGCCAATTTGCACCGGTTGAGCGCAGGCGGCGCAAATCTTTTCGGCCACCGTCCTTGCCTCATGCAGGTCCTTGACGGTTTCCAGAAGTGCCACGAACTCATCCCCGCCAATGCGCGCTACTGTGTCGGCAGCGCGCAGATTAATGGTCAGAATTTTGGCAACCTGCTGGAGTAACTGGTCACCCACCTCATGGCCTTCGCAATCATTGATGCTTTTGAAATTATCCAAATCGATAAACATTAAAGCCAGGGTGCGATTGTGACGCTGGGCGCTACTGAGCGCATGATCCAGTCGGTCGTTGAACAGCGCCCGATTGGGCAGGTTGGTCAGAGAGTCGTGTTGCGCCATGTGGCGGATCCTTTCTTCGACCTGTTTGCGCTCGGTAACTTCACTGATAAAGCCGTACCAAATGATGCAGTCATCCTCTCGGCGTTCAGGTTGCGCCATGCCCTCAAGCCAGCGCAAACCCCGGTCGGGTAGAACTACTCGAAATTCCTCATGCCAGGTTTGTAGCGAGCGGGTCGATTGGGCAATAGAAGCCATGATCTGAGGATAGTCTTCGGGGTGAATGCGCCCGAGCAGCCTGTGAACATCCGCTTGAGCCTCCTCGGCGGAGATTTCGAACAGCTCCGCTATCCTGCGGCTTACAAACGGCAACTCCAAATCGCCAGCGGCGTTCATGCGCAACTGGTAGATGACCCCCGGTGCTTGGGCGGTGAGGTTGCTGAGCAGCAAAGCCTGATCAATGGCGGAGCGGCTTTTACTGCGCTCCCGATAAACTTGAGCGATTTGATAGCTGATCACCTGGGCCAGCAACAGCACTTCAATCAATACGGCGATCATGCCCAAATGCTCAATCGTCAGTATGGTGTTGGTCAGATTTTTTAATGAAATGGCAAACAATGCCGGCACCGCGAAAGCAGCGTTGGCGAACAGGTAAAGGCGCGCAACTTTATGGCCTTTGAAGCTCAGTATCGCGCCTGCGCATAGCCCGTAGAGTGCGAATACTGCCACGCCCAGCCGGCAGAACTCCAGCGACCAGGTGGGCCAAAGCAGCGCCAGGGGCCAGAAACTGGAGAGCACCAGAATGGCACCCAACCCGAGGTGGAACAAGAAGGGGTGGTTGCTCCGGCCTAAACCCAGCAAGCGCATCACAAAGCCAATGTAAATCACATTGGAGAACAGAATTGGGGTGCTGATCAGGTAAAACCAGTTAAGGCCCCAAAGGTGGCTGAACACCAGCTGGGCGGCGCCGTTGTACAGGAGGTTGCCGACGATGAACAGAGCGTAGAGCAAATCGGTCCCGGCTTTGCGCCAAAGCCCCATAACCAGGTAATAAAAGGCCAGCGCCAGGAATATCCCCAGGCCCATTAGAGTTAGCGCCTGACTGGAACCGATTTGTTGGCGATAGTCATTTTCCGGGTAAATTTTTGGGCGCGGCAGGGCCAAAAAGAACGGACTCTCCAATTTGGTCACCAGCCGATAGTCGCCGGCAGGCAGTTCTAAGCTGCGGCCATGGCGGAGGAAAAACTCGTAGTCCCTGCCATGCGCAATGCCACCGCTCAGGGTCATCACTGTCTTGCCTCGATGATCGATCAGGTAGTGTCGGAAGTGATTGAGTACCGAGGAGCTGGCGAAGTCGACGACTAGCTCCCGCCGCTCCTGCAGGGAAAACTCCAGCTGATACCAGAGCACGCCATCGGCTGGATGAGGTTCGACAATTGGCAGCGTCAGCGCCGGGTCAAGACCTTGAGCCGGGTCGATGTTCGCCAGCAGGCGTGTCCAGTGACCGGCCTGGGCTATGGGGGCCAGCTTCGTTGCGTTGGACTGTGCCACTTTCGGCCCTGGGGCGAGAGCCGCAAAAGCCGGCCAGCTGCCCAGGATTAGCCCGAGCAGGAAAATTGCGATGCGCACAGGAGATCCCTCTAGCGGCAATGGATATATAGGTCGAAAGGCTGTCGGCAGTCGATCGGAACAGGCCAGCCCGACCGCGACGCGGATCGGCGAACTCGTGTCGCTTTAATCTACCACAAAGAGTGTCGTGCAGAAACTAGACAAACCTTCGCGGGCCTTGGCACGCCTGTGCCCGGAGTGGTTACCAAGAAAGGATTCACAGTCTTGTGCACAGCTTCTGTGGATAAACTGTATCAGCGCGCGATAGCCGACGAGATGCTAGAATGGGAGCATCAAGTCATCAACAGGAGATGCTGAATGTCTGAATTGCCGGAAACCTTACGGGAAAATGTGCGCCTTTTGGGCGAGCTCTTGGGCGACACCCTGCGCGAACACGAAGGTGAAGCTGTATTCGACAAAGTGGAAGACATTCGCCAGCTGGGCAAGGCGATCCAGGAAGCCGAGGACGGCGATTCCATGCCCTTGGTCAATATGCTCGGCGAGCTGAATGACAAGGATGTACTGCCCATAGTGCGGGCCTTTAACCAGTTTCTGAACTTGGCCAATATCGCCGAGCTGGAATATTACTCCAGCGCTGAAGCCGAGCGCGAAGACGGCTTGAAAGCCATGGTGCTGGATTTCCGCGACAGCTATGGCAAAGACGAATTGGCGGCGGTGATTCGCAAGTTGAGCATCGATCTGGTGCTGACCGCCCACCCCACCGAAGTCACCCGGCGAACCCTAATTCGCAAATACGACCAAATCGTCAACACCCTTGCCGATCGCCAGCGTGGCAACCTGCTCACCTATGAGCAAGACAAGCACCGCGGGCGTTTACATCGCTTGGTGGAGGAAATTTGGAGCACCAACGAGATTCGCAGCGAGCGACCCACGGCGGTGGACGAAGCCAAGTGGGGCTTTGCGGTCATTGAAAACAGCCTCTGGCAGGCGGTGCCGGATTTTATCCGTCACCTGGACCGGCTCTGCTGCCGGCATCTGGACCAATGCCTGCCCATAGACCTCCAGCCGCTCAATTTCTACTCCTGGATGGGCGGCGACCGGGACGGCAATCCCAACGTGACCCATCAGGTTACCCGAGAAGTGCTACTCCTGGGGCGCTGGATGGCGGCCGAACTCTATTTGCGCGATGTACTCAACCTGGGCAACGATCTGAGTATGCACGAGGCCAGCGCCGATCTGCGCGAGCGCTGCCCCGACAGCGTCACCCCTTATCGGGATGTGTTGCTAGGCTTGCGCGAGCGTTTGCAGATCACTCTGGATTGGACCGAGGGCCGGCTTCAGGGAAAGGGGCCTTCTGAGGCTCCCGACGAGGTGATCAGTTGCCGGGAGGATCTGCTTGAACCTTTGATGCTCTGCTACCGCTCGCTGCGCGATGTGGGCC
>CAZKCY010000111.1:0-7508 GCA_964551155.1 uncultured Marinimicrobium sp.
GTAGAAATTCTCGTGGAAGGCCTGCGGCGCCTCGAGTACCGGGGCTATGATTCCGCCGGCGTGGCGGTCATCAACGGCTCCGGTGAGCTTCAGCGCCTGCGTCGCCTGGGTAAGGTAAAAGAGCTGTCTGACGCCGTGGGCGCCAGTCCTACCCCCGGCGGAACAGGCATTGCACACACCCGCTGGGCCACCCATGGCGAGCCGAGCGAGCGCAACGCCCACCCTCACCTGTCCAACAACGACTTGGCCGTGGTCCACAATGGCATCATCGAAAACCACAGCAAGCTGCGCCGCGAACTTGAGGCCGACGGCTACCGCTTCGATTCGGACACCGATACCGAAGTAATCGCCCACTTGGTACACCAGACCCGCAAAACCGTTTCCAGCTTGCTGGAAGCCGTACAAAAGTCGGTGAAAAAACTCGATGGCGCCTACGGCACAGTGCTGATGGATCGCCAGGACAGCGATCGCCTAGTGGTGGCCCGCTCAGGCAGCCCGCTGGTTATTGGTCTGGGCATCGGCGAAAACTTCATCGCCTCCGATCAGTTGGCTCTGCTGCCGGTCACCCGCCGGTTTATCTTCTTGGAAGAAGGCGATGTGGCGGAGATCACCCGCACCGAAATCAATATCTTCGATAAAGACGGCCAGCCGGTTAAGCGCGAAGAGCACGAATCCACCGCCAGTTACGACGCCGGCGACAAAGGTCAGTACCGCCACTTTATGCTCAAGGAAATCTACGAGCAGCCCCAGGCGGTTGCCAATACCTTGGAAGGTCGCTTGAGCGAGGCCAGCGTACTGGACGAAACCTTCGGCAACGGCGCCTCCGAGTTGTTCAAAAAAGTGAAGCACGTGCAAATCGTCGCCTGCGGTACCAGCTATCACTCCGCCATGGTGGCGCGCTATTGGCTCGAAGGTATGGCCGGAGTGTCATGTAATGTCGAAATCGCGAGTGAATTCCGCTATCGCAAATCCTACGTTCAGCCCAACAGTTTAGTGGTAACCATCAGCCAGTCCGGCGAAACCGCCGACACCTTGGCGGCACTGCGCCTGGCGAAAGAGCTCGGCTATCTGGGCAGCCTGGCAATTTGCAACGTCGCGGGTTCCTCGTTGGTGCGCGAATCCGATTTGGCCTTTATGACCCGCGCTGGTGCGGAGATTGGCGTGGCGTCCACCAAAGCCTTTACCACTCAGCTGGTAGGTCTGGCGATGCTGGTACTGGCCATAGGTAAATACAACGGATTGAGCGAAGATGAGCAGCGGGGCATGGTGCAGGCGCTCAAGAGCCTGCCCGCCAAGCTTGAAAGCACCTTGACTTTGGCCGCGCAAATTGAAGAGTTGGCAGAGGAGTTCGCCGACAAACACCATGCCCTGTTTCTGGGTCGCGGCGATCAGTATCCCATCGCTATGGAAGGGGCCCTCAAGCTCAAAGAAATTTCCTACATTCACGCCGAAGCCTACGCCGCGGGTGAACTCAAGCATGGGCCTTTGGCGTTGATTGACGCCGATATGCCGATCATAGTGGTGGCACCCAACAACGATTTGTTGGAAAAACTCAAATCCAACGTTGAAGAGGTGCGCGCACGCGGCGGAATTCTTTATGTGTTCGCCGACGGCGAAGCCAATTTTGAATCCGACGAAACCATGCGGGTGATCGACCTACCCCACAGCCGCTGGTTGGCGCCCATTCTCTACACTATTCCCCTGCAGCTGTTGAGCTACTACGTGGCCATTATTAAGGGTACCGACGTTGATCAGCCGCGCAACTTAGCCAAGTCGGTCACGGTGGAGTAAATTTGGAGGTTGAACAAAAAACGCCGCTAAGCGGCGTTTTTTGTATCTGCGCGGAGTTGGTTTACCTGAGCTGGCTGTCTTTGCTGCCGCGGCGATTTATGCCACCGGTATAAACCTCTTGCTCTTCGAGTGCTGATTGACAGGCAATGCAAAGCCGAACACCAGGAATCGCCTTGCGGCGCCTTTCAGGGATTTTAGAGCCGCATTCGTCGCAATTTACGGCGCTCTCGCCGCTAACCAGCTGACCGCGAGCGCGCTGTACGGCATCTTCAACGCTGGCGTCAATTTGATCTTGAACCGCGCCATCTTTTGACCAACCACCCGCCATAGCCTTCTCCGGCATAAAACATCGAGGTTGATTTTGTCACTCGCAAAAACAACCCTTAGTTGCGGTACATACAATTTCTTCGTCTTCTAGGCATTCTTCCTGCTGCCGAGCCTCCAGTCTATCACTTTTGTCTTTCTTACTTTTGTCGGCCATTTTTTGAGGAAACTTGGCAAGGTTTTTAAAATCACTTGCCAGCGCTGAACCTTTGGCGGATTCCTTAAAGTCGCGCTCGGATAGCTCGCTGTCTCCGCAATACACATTGGAGCGATCACACAGGCTTACCGCTTCAGTAGCCGCAAAAAAATAACAACCTGTACAGCTAAAAAGTGCCAGCAGCAGTACCATTCTGGTCATAATATCCTTCCCTAGGCTAGTAAATTCAGTTTATTTGAGATCACTATTCACCGGTTTTTCTCGAACGATCCATTTGAGCTGATTGTGCTGCATCCCAACCCCGAACCAATTTGGCTTTTACATCGGGGTTTTTATCCATAAACTCAAAAAACTCGTACCCATGCTCTTTTACTCCAATTTCATATCCTTGGCGATAATTTTCCTTGGCTTGTTCCATATCGCCTAAAGCTTCGTACGCTAGTCCTCTGCGCCAATACGCATAGATATAATCTGGTTGGGTCTCCAAACCCTTAGCAAAGGCATGAACAGCTTTACGATACTTCCCCATCTCATGGTAGGTCCATCCTTTATGATAGAAATACGACATCCTGACTTCTGACTTATCGCAAGATCCGTGTTTTTCTATCTCATCTAGCGATTCTTGATATTTCCCTGATTCTCTAAGTTCAATGGCCTTTCCCACATAAGCCCAGCAGTCTCTCTGTGATACCGAATCGTATTGGCTGTTTGAACAGGCAGCCAATATGGGCAACAATCCAGCGGCAATCCATTTTTTCATATTGTCCTCTCAGATTTCCTTTTGTACAAATCCCAATATAAACAGCGCTAGAAACGAGAGAAGTGTAGACTGCCTCTGTTTCGCCGTGGCAACGTAAAATGCATTTTTATGTCTTGGTTACTGTTGAGTTCGCGATAACCCGCGTCGTTTTTAGAGTTTCTTGCTCTCTCTCTATGAAGACTTTATTCCTGCTCCTAACCTCATAATTGGAACCATCAATCTCAAAGGTTTCGACTACCACTTCGTCAACAGTCGCTTCATTCTCTGTAATATTCTCGATCTTTGAGCTTTCCTTAGTATATTCATAGTTGATGTAACTTCTCCAAGCCGCCACTACGGAAGAGAGGTATTGCTCTTTGCTAATACTGTATTCAGACACATCTCCCGAAACAGTCGTAGTTCCTTCTATAATTGCGCTGTCTGACAGTGCTGATTCAAGAACTTCCGGATCCATATTTATAAATGAGGAATCCACTTTTTCAATAAATGCCAACACCTTCTCTTCTGACAAAACATCGGCCATGGCATTTGATCCGATCAGTAAAAATACAAGAAAATATAGAAAATACCTCATAGGTGCTCCTTAGATGTAGTGCCGGTCTTTTGCCATGAGTAGCGGTCTGATTTTTCCCGGTTCTGACTGCTGCGATTCATTAAGCGCTGCAAACAAGGCAATAATCCCAGTTGTCTTTCCGCTTCAACCGCAAAGGACTTGCCTTGTATGAAGATTCGAATGTGGGCATGCTCAAATATGCACACGCCCGCCCCGTATTTGTCAGACAATTAAGGCATGCTGGTGTTTAGATCTAGACATTGTTCCGTTTTAATAGCCATGGCTTAGGCCGGCGCCCGATTCGCGCAAAAAGCGCTTGGAACTGGTTGCTTTTTAGCCGATTCAACCAGAAGTTGGCCTCAATGCCAAGAGAATAGGAGAGGAAAGGGTCTTTGGCGCGAGTCTTTTAATCCGTGCTTCGGGTACACTTCGCATTCTTCGTAAAAGCACGTTTGAATAACCCAGAGATATTGGCATTATTTAGATGCTTTCCCGAGCTCTGCGATATATTTCGCCTTGTGATTGCCGAAAGTAGTTACCTTTAATGATCACTGTTAATAATTGCCGTCAACTCGATACGACAAACAATAATAGGGGCAAGGCCCATTTGGAGAACCAACCATGAAAAAAATTCTAATCGGCGCCTTGGTCCTTGTTGCGCTGGTGGTATTCGGGGGCAATTACTACTATAGCCTGCAGGTGGAAAAGCAGCTGGATCAAGCGGCTCAGATGTTGGAGATGATGGGCGGCGAGTTGCTTTACGACGGCGTTAGTATTACCCCCGGCGGTGAAGTGCGCATTGACGATTTGCGCCTTTACGCTCCAGAGCTGGTCGAGCCGATTGTGGTCGATCGACTGGCGCTGCGCACCGGCAGTATTCTTGGCGTACACAATCTGGCCATGGAGGTTCGCGCCGGACGCATGCCCGAACAACTGGGTCTGTCGTTCGTGGGTCTGCGTATGGCGGTGGGCAGTGAAAACTATCGCCAGATGGATATGCTCAGCGCTCAGGGTGCCGATAGCCTTAGCGCGGCGGGCTGTGGCGCGCGCAGCCATTTCGACGCGCGCGATTTGATTGATATGGGCTATACCGAGTTTGTGGTGGACAGCCATATAGATCTTCGGATAGTTGGGAGCGGCATCAGCTTTGATATCGATGCCGAAACCCTAATCCACGATATGCACAAAACTTCCCTGCATATGAGCTTGGCTCTGAACGCCGCTTCCAGAGATGTGGCGGCGCTCGGCATGGCGTTCACCAGAGCCGAGGTTCAAGGTTTGAGCATCAGCTACCAGGACCGCGGTTACGCAGAACGGGCCATTGCCTTCTGCCAGGACCAAACTGGCTTAAACCGGGATGAGTTTATCACCCAGCACCTAAATGCCTGGCAGGACGCTTGGAAAGCTCGCGGCTTTGTCGCAGGCCCAACTCTGCTGTCGGCTTATGAAACATTTTTGCACCAGCCCGACAGCTTCCAAGTTGATATTACCCCCAGCACACCTTTGGGCGCCGATGAGTTGGCCTCAAGCTCTCCTGAGCTGTTGATCTATCAGCTGCGTATGAATCTCGACGTTAATGGTTCGGACGCCGGTCGCGTTGATTTGGTGGTTATGGACGAGGCCGCGCTCGCCAAGTGGCGCGAAGAGCGCAGGCAGAGCCGCGAGGCCCAGGGTTTGCCGCCCGAACCAGAGCTTCAGCAGGAACCGGCCGCTTCGTCTCAGGCTGAAAACCTGACCCCGAGTCAATCCGCCGGTCGGCGTTCAATCAGCACTACAGAGCTGCGCCGCCACCGCAATTCGGAAGTCGAGCTTTATCTGAGCAATGGCAAACGGTTGGAGGGGCGCATCCGGGAAATCGAACAAGACGCTTTGCGTTTGCAGGTCTACCAAAGTGGCGGCTATGTGATCTTGCCGGTGGCTTACAACGATATCGAAGCCGCCTATTTAAAATAACTCGATTGACATAGCTTAACTGCGAACTTACCAATGGATTCATTAACACAAGCCGCTTTGGGCGCTGCCGTCGGGGTGGCTGTTATGGGGCGGCGCACCGCCTTGTGGAAGTCAGCCTTCGTCGGCGCGATTTGCGGCACTCTGCCGGATCTCGACAGTTTTATCGATTACGGCGATCCGGTCAGCAACATGACCTTGCATCGGGGCTTTAGCCATTCCTTGTTGTATCTGACCTTGGCTGCTCCGCTGCTGGCCTGGTGGGTAGAAAAGGCTTTGGAAGCGAAGCAACCGGATGCGCCCAAGCGCTTCCGACGCTGGTGGCTGGCCATCTGGTTGGTGCTGATTACCCATGTACTGTTGGATACCATGACGGTGTACGGCACTCAGCTGGCCCTGCCGTTCAGCAATTATCCCTTTGGCGTGGGAAGCATATTTATTATCGATCCCATCTATAGTCTGGTCTTGGCACTGGGGTTAGCGTTTACGCTCAGCCGGCGCGCCAAGTTTTGGAACACCCTGGGTCTGGGATTTAGCAGTCTCTACCTGGTCTGGAGTTTTGGCGCCCAGCAGTATGTGACCGGCATTGCCGAGGATACTCTGGCCCATCAGGACCGACCGGTGGAGGATCTATTGGTGACGCCAGCACCCTTCAATACGGTTCTCTGGCGGGTGTTGGCCATGACGCCGGATGGATATCTAGAGGGCTTCTACTCTTTTAATGATCCCGACCAAGCAATCGAATTCCAATACTTCTCCCGCGGTAACCAGCTCTACCGGCAACTTGAAAACCATCCGGGGGTTGCCCGCCTGGCCCGGTTCAGTAAGGGCTTTTTCAAACTTGAAGAGCGCTCGGGAGAAATTCTGATCAGCGATTTGCGCATGGGCCAGGAGCCTCACTACGCCTTTAATTTTGTCGTGGCCGAACGGCAAAACGGCGAGCTCAATCAGATTGCAGCGCGCCTGGAGCCCGACCGGCCCGATCTGGGCCCGGGCTTGCGTTGGCTCTGGCGGCGGGCCTGGGGAGAGCAGCTGGATTTTCCCAGAAAAGAAGCGCCACAACAGAAACAACCGCAGGAGATTTGGCCGTGAAGCGCCTGGATGTTTTGTTAGTGGAGCGCGGTTTGGCAGCCAGTCGCAGCCAGGCCCAGGCACTGATTGAGGGCGGGCAAGTGCAGTGGCGTCAGGGGGACCAGTGGCGCAGAGCCGCCAAAGCCAGCCTGAAGTTGGAGCCCGAGTGCGAGCTTCGGGCGGAGTTGGGGGAGGAGCAGCGCTACGCCTCAAGAGGCGGTTTGAAGCTGGCCGGCGCTCTCGAGCGCACCGGAGTTAACCCTGAGGGCATGATCGCGCTGGATGTAGGCCAATCCACTGGCGGTTTTACCGATTGCCTGCTGCAAGCCGGAGCCGCAAAGGTGGTTGGTGTCGATGTCGGGCGAGAGCAATTGGTGCCTAGCCTGCGGGAGGATCCGCGCGTGGTGTTTTACGAGGGCATTAACGCCCGCGACCTTCCAGCTGACCAGCTGTTGGCTCAGGCGCCCGGCGGCTTCGATCTGTTGGTGATGGACGTTTCCTTCATCTCCCAAACGTTAATTTTGCCGGGTTTACCAGCCTTGCTTAAACCGGGCGGGCAGCTGCTAAGCCTGGTCAAACCTCAGTTCGAAGTGGGCAAAGCCGGAATTGGTAAAGGCGGCATAGTGCGCGATGTCACTCTTTACCGAAAAGTCGAAGCCGACTTGCGGGAGCTTTGTGAGCAACTGGGTTTGGAAGTGCGAGATTATTTTCCCAGCCCCATCACCGGCGGCGACGGCAACCGGGAGTTTTTTATCTGGGCGCATAAAAACGCGGAACAATAATTGTAGGGTGGGCACCGCCCACCAATAAAGACGAATTTAGAACGCGAAAGGTGGGCGGTGCCCACCCTACAATTTCCCTTTTCTCTTCACACTCCTCCTTCGTTTTCCAACTCCCGGCTC
>CAZKCY010000112.1:0-2090 GCA_964551155.1 uncultured Marinimicrobium sp.
CCTGATCGAACAGCTCGATTGAGTAGAGACGGCGACGACCGGCGATAATCTCCACACAGGGCTTTTCACTCACGTAATCACCGGTAATCAAGGTGCCTTGGTGATCCGGATCAAAGGTATTCTTAACTCTCAGCGGGATATTACCCTGACGCAAGCCCTTGGCAGCGCGGGGGTGAATGGCTTCCATCCCCAAATTGGCCAGCTGGTCGGCCACGTCGTAATTGGTACGGCCGATAGGCACAGCCTTCTCGGCGCCAACAATACGCGGGTCGGCGCTGCTCAGGTGAAACTCTTTATGAATAATGGCTTCGCTGGCACCGGTAATCACGCCAATGCGGCTAAAAGTCATTTCGCTATAACCGCGATCAAAACTTCCCATCAAGCCCTCTTTGCAGTGGGCATAACCGGTAACAATAGGGATTTCTTTGGCCAGATCAATCTTCGAGAAGTGCTCGCGAATCACATCATCGAGCGGTTCGGCACTTTCGGCACGCCAACCCGACAAATCGATAAAAGTGGCGTTTACACCATCGCGCTGCAGCAAGCGGGCCATATTCCAGGCGCTGTGCGATTCACCCAGGCTGGCGAGCATTTCACGTACGGTAAACAAGTGGGCATCCAGCTCGAAATGACCGTGCTGACACAAGCGCTGTAAGTCTGCCAGGCAGCGCTCAGCGTCGTCCAATCGCTCTTTGATAAACGCATCTGCTTCTTGACGTATCTTGGTTTTTCCGAATAGCTCGCCGTTAATTTCAAATACCCGGGCGCGCAATTTCTCGAAAGCTTCCATCCAAGGAGCGTCGTTGTCAGTGCTGGAAAACAGACCATAGACACCGGGCTGACCGTTCTTTTTGTTCTCCAACAACAGGTCCGTCAAACCGCCATAGGCCGACACCACGAAGATCCGATGATACAAATCCTCGTCTCTGCCGTTTTTCAGCACCACATTGTCGCGAACAGCCTCGTACTCCGACATTGAAGTACCGCCGATTTTCTCTACGGTGTGAACCATATTTCCTCCACAATTGACTGATTTCAAAGCTCTTAACTAACTACCGGGGGCCTAAAGACACCGCGAGCACCTACAAGACAGCCCTGACCCGACCTTAGCCGAGGCGCAGGGCTTGAATTAAGAGTCGATCAGTCGTTCGATTTAACCTCTTCCGCATCGAGTTCATAAGCGCCTTCGGCGTTGTGAACTTCTTTACCATGCAGAGGCGGATTGAATACACAGGCTAGCGACATTTCTTCAAATGCGCGCAAGGTGTGCTTGTCGTTCTTGTCCAGAATATAAATGGTACCGGGCTCAATCGGGTAAACTTTACCGTCTTCCCGGGATTCCACTTCACCGCGGCCGGTAATGCAATATACCGACTCCAGGTGGTGCTGGTAGTGCAAATCAAGATTCGCACCGCGATAGATAGTTGTGATATGGAACGAAAAGCCCATATCGTCGTTACGCAGCAACAGGCGCACGCTGTTCCAGCCATCCGACTCAATGCGGCGACCATTCTTATCGGCATCTTGCACACGTCTGACTATCATAACCTTTCTCCTTGAGTTCTCGTTTGGATCAATAAATTGGAAATCTATTTTGCGTTCAGTACCGCCCAGAACCTCGACCAAGGACGCAAACGCTGATATTGGCTGAGGTATTTAAGAAACCTGGCTCAGCTTATTGCTCTTAAACACCTGAGCGATGCTCTGCTCCAAAATGTTCAACCCCTTGAGCAAATCCTCTTCGCTGATGGTCAGCGGACAAAAACACTTGACTACCTGACTGTGATTGCCTGCGGTTTCAATAATCAAACCGCGCTTGAAGGCTTCGGCGCTAATGGCGCTGGCGATATCGCCATTTCTGCATTCCAGGCCTTGCATCAAACCGCGACCTTTGAGGCGCAGTTCAGTCATGCCTTCCTGCTCGGAAATCTGCTTAAGCTTGCGCGTGACCAGCTCCGATTTTTTCTGCACCTCGCGGGCGAAGCTGTCGTCTTTCCAATAATTTTCAATCGCAGCAGTCGCGGTAACGAAAGCGTGATTGTTACCTCGAAATGTGCCGTTGTGCTCTCCCGGCTCCCATACGTCGAGAC
>CAZKCY010000112.1:2100-7474 GCA_964551155.1 uncultured Marinimicrobium sp.
CCCCCACCAGATCACCGCAGTATACGGAGAGATGCTCTCCCGGCAGCCATTGATCCAGCTCAGGCTTCAGTAAAACCACTGCCAGCGGAAGACCGTAGCCGCCGATGGATTTTGACAGTGTCACTATATCCGGCTTGATACCCGAAGGCTCAAAGCTGAAGAAAGTGCCTGTGCGGCCGCAGCCCGCTTGAATATCATCGAGAATCAGCAGCATTTTGTGCTTGCGGCAGAGTTTTTCCAAACCTTGCAACCAGCTGTTGGCAGCTACGTTAAGACCACCCTCGCCCTGCACTGCCTCGACAATTACCGCTGCGGGATGATCAACACCACTTGAGGGATCGCTCAACAACTTATCCATCATTTTCAGCGTATCGGCGTCGCGACCATGGTACCCGCAAAACGGCATACGGGTCACGCCACCCAGCTCGACGCCGGCGCCGCCGCGATGGTGCTGATTACCGGTCACAGCGACTGCGCCCAGAGAACAACCATGGAAGCCATTGGTGAATGACACCACTGTACTGCGACCAGTAATTTTACGCGCCAACTTGAGCGCCGCCTCTACTGCATTGGTACCGGTGGGGCCCGTAAACTGCATCCGGTAATCCATGTCGCGTGGCTTGAGGATATATTCGCGAAAACTCTCGAGAAACCGAGCTTTGGCGCTCGAGTGCATATCAAGGCCATGGGTGATGCCATCACTTTCTATGTATTCAAGCAGCGCCTTCTTCAACAGGGGGTTGTTATGGCCGTAATTGAGGGAGCCAGCTCCGGCGAGAAAATCCAGATACCCATTGTCCTCGTCGTCGTAGAGGTAGCTTCCGCGAGCGCGATTGAAAACCACCGGGAAAGAGCGCGCATAAGACTGTACAGCGGATTCCATTTCAGAAAAGATCGTGTTCATAGTTGTAATGCCTCTTAGCATTTTCGGTTCGAGGTTAATTCCATTACCCCGGGTAAAACCTAGGGATTTTCAAAAACCGGTACTGCACCCACATTTTTACCGACTCTCTAGTCCAAGCTGAGCACTCCGGGGCCTGAGCGCTTGCCAACCGTCTTCAATCCGCCGCTTCAACATCTTCGGTATTAAAGGGACCAATAATCAAAAGGTGTTCATCATCGTGCTCGCCGCCAAAGTGAGGCTCTTTTTCAAAATACACGCGACTGTCGAGCTCGGTGTCGAGGTCCCGCGTCAGGCTGCGGAACAAAGCCCAGGAAGCTTCGTTATCTGGCGTAATGGTGGTTTCGATGTAGCGCACGTCTCGACAAATCGAACGCTTCAACAAATGCTTCAACATCCGTTTGGCCAGGCCCTTACCCCGAGCGCTCTTGGCAATACCCACCTGCCAGATAAACAGAGTGTCGGGGTTTCTCGGCTCGATATAGCCGGTAACAAAGCCCACCAGCTCATCGCCGTCGCGAACCACTACAGCGGTGTCGGCAAAGTGAGAGCACTGCAACAGGTTGCAATAAATCGAGTTGGGGTCCAAAGGCGGACTCGCCTCCACCAATTTGTTCACCAAATAACCGTCTTCAGCTTTGGGGACTTGAAATTCCAACTTATCAGGCTCTACTGACGCCATTTTCTTGCTCCCTTACCCTTATTTAAAATTCAAATTACAGCAAAATTTCTAATTACAGCTCTAAACATCGAAATGCGCCAAAATGCGGTTTATTGTGCAAATATTGCTCAAAATCAAAGTAACCACCCAAAATTATAGGAGAGCTGCATGCTAATAGAGCGCAAAATTAGATAGAGAACTAAATTTATATATATAGTACACTAAACAATATTGAGCGTCCAGCTGGGCAGGAACGGAGGAGCTATGGCAGAGATTGATGAAATTCCGGACTTGGCATTAAAAGCCGCCTATAATCGAGACTTTTTCAAGCGCATGACTACAACCGATAAAATAGAAGAAGTGCTGATCGCGCTGCGCCGGGTAATACGGGCTACCGACCTGCACTCCAAGCAGCTGGTTAAAACCGCCAGTGTCACCAGTCCGCAGTTATTGTTGCTGCAGATCGTGCACAACAAAGGCGATATGACCATTGGCGAGCTGGCGCGCGACATGAGCCTGAGCCAAGCCACTGTGACCACCATCCTCGATCGCCTGCAAAAGCGCGAGTTGATCGAGCGGGTGCGCTCCGAGGTGGACAAACGCAAGGTCTATCCGCGCCTGACCGATCATGCCCGGAAAATTCTGGACACGGCCCCCACCGCCCTGCAGGACAACTTCGTGCGCAAGTTCCGCAATCTGGATGAGTGGGAGCAGAGCATGATCATTGCCTCCTTGCAGCGCATCGCCGAAATGATGGACGCCAAAGACATCGACGCCTCGCCGTTTCTGGACATTGGCGCTCTCGACCGAAGCATCCCCGAGCGCGCCTAGCGGTCCGTTAAAGGACCGGGCGCCGCTCGACCTCACCTCCCCCTGTAGACCCATCCCCCTGCCAGCAGCGCTTGCGGCTGCTAGACTCAAATGTGCGATCGACAATTCACATATTGGCAAAGGGGGTATCATGAACACACCTTTTTCTGATCGCACCGATGCCGGCAATCGGCTCGCCGAAGCACTGGACCAGTACCGGGATCGCGACAAAATTCTCATCCTCGCCCTACCGCGCGGCGGAGTGCCCGTAGCGGCCAAAGTCGCCCGACGCCTGAATGCCGAAATCGACCTGATGGTAGTGCGCAAGCTCGGCACGCCGGGCCACGAAGAGCTGGCCATGGGGGCCATAGCCACTGGCGGCAAACGCATTCTCAACGACGACGTAATCCGCATGTCCAACGTCAGCGATTCCGCCCTAGAGGAAGTTACCGAGCGCGAGCAGAAGGAACTGGAGCGGCGCGAGAAGACTTATCGGGGCGACCGCCCCTGGCCGGAGGTCAGTGATTACACGGTGATCATTGTCGACGACGGACTGGCCACCGGCGCCACCATGAAAGCCGCCGCCGACGCCGTACGCAGCTACAATCCCAAAGAATTGATCATCGCGGTACCAGTGGCGCCACCCGACACCCTCGACGATTTGCGCTCAAAAGCCGACGACATCGTTTGCCTGGAAACACCACAAGCCTTCGGCGGCATTGGCCGCTGGTATAAGGATTTTGGTCAAACATCCGATCAGGAGGTACGCGAGCTACTCAACCAATTTTGGAAATCTTGAAATACTGTAATTCAAAAATATAGGAGCATGCACTCTATGATGCCGATGAATGAAATGGCCCTATTCAGTTTGGACAGCGGTCGAGATTTCGCAGAACTGGTTGCAGCGCACCTCAAAATTGCCCTAGGCCACCACGAAGAGCGCGATTTTGAAGACGGGGAACACAAAATTCGCCCGCTTCAGTCAGTGCGCAACCGCGACGTCTATGTGGTGCAATCTCTGTACACCGACGAGAATTACAGTCTCAACGACAAATTGGTGCGCCTGCTGTTTTTTATCGGGGTATTGCGTGAGAGCGGCGCGGCACGAATCACCGCCGTAGTGCCCTATCTCTGTTATTCGCGCAAAGAGCGTAAAACCAAATCCAGAGATCCGGTTACCACTCGCTATGTAGCGCAACTGTTTGAATCGGTGGGTATAGATCGAATGGTGACACTCGATGTGCACAATCGAGCTGGTTTTCAAAATGCTTTTCGCTGTCACACCGAACATTTGAGCGCACGCGGTCCGTTTATCGATTTGTACTGGCAGCGCTTGCAGGATAAGGACGTCACCGTCGCCTCGCCCGATGTCGGCGGCGTTAAGCGGGCTGACATCTTTCGCGAAGCGCTGGAACGCCGTTTGGATAAACCCGTCGACAGCGCCTTCATGGAAAAACGCCGAAGCGAAGGCGTGATCAGCGGCACCCAGGTAGTGGGCACAGTGGAAGATCGCACAGTGTTGATTGTCGATGATTTGATCGCCGGCGGGGGCACCATGAAGCGAGCCGCGGAGGCCTTTTTGAAAAAAGGCGCAAAGGAAGTTTTGGCGCTGGCCACCCACGGCATTTTCGCCGAAGGCGCGGCCGATGATCTGTCGTCCAAGGCGCTATCGCGGTTGGCGGTTACCAACACCATTCCACCCGGTCGACTGCCGGAGCAACTCTACAAGGAAAAGGTGGATGTGGTTGACGTGGCACCCCTGGTGGGCGAAGCCATAAAACGCATGCACGAGGGCGGTTCCCTAACCGAGCTCGAACCCTGATTAACGAACATCAAATTGAGTGGTATAGCGCTCGGCCATATCGAGGTAGGTGTTCGCTTTGTCCAACCAGTGCTTGGCTTCCTTTTGCGGCACATCGTCCAGATGCCAGGCACACAGCTTGGCTCTGATGCAGGCCCGATAGGACTTGTAGAAAGCAACCAAAGCCAGGGGTGGATGGTCCCCGCTAAGTTTGGCGTATTGGCCAAAAAGGATTTCGCCCACCCGAAAGTCATTGAGCCGCTCGCATTCCATCGACAAAAACGCCAATTCATCCGCAGGATCGAGAATTCTCAAGTCACGATTGAATTCCAGGCAGTCGATTACCGCCGGCGGTTCGGTAAGGCATAGGTGCTCGGGGCGCAGATCGCCGTGGGCTTCGAGAATCATGCCCTGCTCTGCCCGCTCACCAAGTATCAATGACCTTTGCCGCAAAAATTCCAACTGCCGATCGCGAATCAAATTCAGCTGGTCACGCGGAAGCTCGTATGCGGCCAAACTCTCATGGTTATCGCACGCGTCCTGTTCAAAGCGGTGGCAATATTGTTCTGCGGTCATCTCTATAGCTGAAGCGCGCCGATAAAAATCCGTCAACAACTTTGCTGCCTGCTCAAGTCTCGGATAATCCACTTCACCCGCTTTGATTTGAGTCTCGAGAAAGTTTTCTTCCGAAATTCGGTGCATCACCACCAGCCAGTCCACCGGCACCCCGCCTTTTCCCAACTTCAAGTGCCCGTTGGGATCGATGCTCAATTGCTCGATGCCAATATAGACATCGCCACCCAGACGACGGTTTAGCTCCAGCTCTATTTCGCAGTTGCGATAACGGGCATCCTGAGTACTCAAGTCAATCATTTTTCGAACGCTGGGTTTTTTGAGTTTATACACCCGCGTTTGGGTAAGAAAAACCCAGGACATATGGGTTTCCTCCACCTCCACTTTACCCTCGTGATTGGGGTAAGCCTTGGAACGGGAGAGAAAGTCCACCTTGGCATCAATATCTGGAAGGGTCGGCTCTTGCGACATCAAAGGCTCCGTGATCGGAAATTGCTACAGCTGAAGCGGCGCTACACACACGTTAAGTGTAGCCGCTAGCACCGCAATTCACGAAACCAGAGTGATACGGAGTACGAAAGCTGTTCGCAAAAGGGTATGAAATGGTGGCCGGAGCGGGAAAATTTTG
>CAZKCY010000113.1:0-3237 GCA_964551155.1 uncultured Marinimicrobium sp.
GAGCCTTCAGCCCATAAAGAGCCCTCAGCCCATAAAGGGCCTTCAGCTAATAGAGAGCCCTTAGCCAGTAGCGAGCCGTCGGCTGCTGAGCCACCGGCCGATGTAGCCCCGGAGATGGCCAGTGCCGTTCCCGAGCAGGCAGCGCCTTTCGATGGTCCCTATACCCAGCGCTCAGCCGAGGCCGCGCGCCCCTTCGATGGCTCTGAGCAAGTCCGGGATACCCAGCCGGCAAAAAAGCCTGAAGCCCCGGTCGAGCAAAAACCTGCGCGCGCCAAAGTTGCGCTAGTGCCGCTCGAACAGGCGGGGCCGGAGAACTGGGGGCAGATTTATCTGGGACTGCAAGTGGGTGGTTTGCTTCAGGCTACTGTTGCCAACTGCGTGTTGGTCGGGCGCCAGGGCAATCAATTGGATTTTGTGCTCGATGAGGCCCACAGTACCCTTTACGATGAGGGTCATCAGCAGCGCCTGGCCGATGTGCTCAAAGACTATTTTGGCGAGCCGGTGAAAGTGCGTATTCAGCCCGGCGAGGTTCCCAGCGAAACTCCGGCTGCGCGAGTGATTCGCACCCAGCGCGAAAGTCTGGCCAAAGCGGTAGACGCAATTAAAGAGGATCCGTTGGTGCAACAACTGATGAGTCATTTCGATGCAAGTCTGCGCGAGGATACCGTAGAACCATTGATCAAGCCCGATTGAAAAGTTTATTAGCTACTGAAGAATCCGTTACTCAATTTGCAAAGAGGTAGTCCATGAAAGGCATTGGCGATTTAATGAAACAGGCCCAGGAAATGCAGGCCAACATGCAAAAAATGCAAGAAGAGCTGGCGAAGGCCGAAGTCGAGGGCCAGGCGGGCGCGGGCTTGGTCTCGGTGCTGATGACCGGCCGACATGACGTCAAGCAAGTGAGTATCGACGATAGCCTGATGAGCGAAGACAAGGAAATTCTCGAAGATCTGCTCGCAGCGGCGGTGAACGACGCAGTGCGCAAAGTTGAAGCCAGCAGCCGGGAGAAAATGGCCGGTATGACGTCGGGTATGAACCTGCCTCCAGATTTCAAGATGCCGTTTTGAGGCGGCCTTTTATCAGTAGCAATTTTGAATTGGCGAAGTTTGGCCTAGGCCGTCAGAGACCCTGTTTATGTTCAGCCCTCTAATCGACGAACTGATGTCAGCGCTGCGTTGTCTGCCCGGCGTGGGCCCCAAATCTGCCCAGCGCATGGTCTTACATTTGCTCGAGCACGACCGCCCGGGGGCTGCTCGGCTGGCTTCCGCGCTGAATCAAGCCATCGAAGGGGTAGGGCGCTGTCAGCGTTGCAGAACTTTGACCGAACAAGCTCTGTGCGGCATTTGCAGCAACCCCAGACGTGATGCTTCGCTACTCTGCGTGGTGGAAACCCCCGCCGACGTATTGGCCATAGAGCAGGCGGGCACTTATCAGGGCAAATATTTTGTTTTGCTGGGTCGGCTTTCGCCCATCGATGGTGTGGGTCCGGAAGAAATAGGCGTCGATCAGCTTACCCAGTTGTTGCAAGAGGAAGGCGTAGAGGAGCTGATTCTGGCCACTAACCCGACGGTGGAGGGGGAAACCACGGCGTATTACATTAGCGAGCGTGCTCGGAAGCTGGGGGTGACAGTTTCGAAGATCGCTCACGGCGTGCCCCTGGGTGGCGAGTTGGAGTATGTCGATGGCGGCACCTTAGCGCACGCCTTCAGCAGTCGCAAAGTTTTTTAGAGCCTAGGGTTAAACCATGTTCTTGAAGTCCCCGAGCAATGCCGGAGTGCTATGACCACTATTCCCACGGAACCCATCTGGATTGAACAAAGCGCCGAGCTGGCCGAGCTGTGCGAGCGCTGGCGCGAGCAGGGTGCGGTCGCCATAGATACCGAATTTATGCGCAGCGATACCTTTTATCCGATTGCGGCTTTGATTCAGGTAGGCGACGGTCGCGGTTGCTATCTGCTCGATCCGCTGGCGATAGAGGATTTCGAGCCGCTGCGGGCGTTGATGCTGGATACCTCGGTCACCAAAGTCATGCACTCCTGCTCGGAAGATCTGGAGGTGTTCCAGCGCTTGCTCGATGTGGTCCCCGAACCTATTTTCGATACCCAGATAGGCGCCGCCTTTGCGGGCTTAGGGTTTTCGATCGGCTACGCCAATCTGGTCAACAGTCTTTTAGGAATTGAATTGCCCAAGGGCGAGACCCGTTCCGACTGGCTGCAGCGTCCGCTGTCTCAAGCCCAGCTGAAATACGCGGCGCTGGACGTGGCGCATATGTTGGTGATTTACGGCAAACTGCTACAGACCCTGAAAGACAGCGAGCGGCTGCAGTGGGTCAGAGACGACTGTGCGGATCTGGTGCGCGCGGCGCGCGAGATTCCGCAGCTAGAGCATTACTACACCAAGCTGGGCTCGGCTTGGAAATTGCGTCGGCGCGAGCTGGCGGTGTTGCAGCGGCTTTGCCAATGGCGCGAGACCGAAGCCCGGGCGCGCAATCTGCCGCGCAATCGGTTGGTAAAGGAAGCCGGTCTGTGGGAGCTGGCGCGTTGGCAGCCGGAAGATTTCGTCGGGCTGCAGCGGCTTAAAGAAGTTCCTTCCCGCTTGATCAAAGAAGATGGTGAGCAACTTCTGGCATTGATCAAAGCCGCTCAGCAAAGCGATGAAGCCACCTGGCCTGAGCGCTTGGCGCCGCCTTTGGGGCGCGAGCATGCGCCCTTGCTCAAGGCCTTGAAACAGCTTGTTAGGGCGCGGGCCGAAGAGCTCGATCTGCCGCCGGAGCTGTTGATGCGCAAACGCGAATACGAAGCTCTGGTGCGCTCCGGCTTTGATCAAGGTGATTACCAACTACCCGAAAGGTTGTTGGGTTGGCGCTATACAGTGATTGGTGAAAGCCTGCTGAACCTCGCTCGAGACCTGGCGGCAAATCAGGATGCGCCAGCCGTCAAATCGTCTTCTTCCGAACTTGAGTAATATTTATGACCGAAACCGAACAGCCCTCGGAAGACCAGCTAATCTGTGAAATTTATCGCAGCCCCAAAGAAGAGGGCATGTATTTGTACGTTCTGAAGGACAAGGGTTTGACGGAGGTGCCCGAGGAATTGTTGCGGCGGTTCGGGCGACCCCAGCAAGCTATGGTGCTTTTGTTGACGCCGGGGCGCAAGTTGGCGCGCGCTTCGGTAGAGTCGGTCATGGCCAGCCTCAAAGAGCGCGGCTACTACCTCCAGTTGCCGCCGCGACCGGAAG
>CAZKCY010000113.1:3247-7409 GCA_964551155.1 uncultured Marinimicrobium sp.
GCAGTCAGATTTCCGAGCACAACAGCAAGTTGAGTCACTGACGCCGTGGCCGAACAGGTTTTCTGGCGCCGCAAGACGCTCGAGCAAATGACCGCCGAGGAGTGGGAGTCGCTGTGCGATGGCTGCGGCAAATGCTGCCTGCACAAGCTTGAAGATGAAGACACTGGCGAGGTTTACTATACCGATGTCGCCTGCCGTTATCTGGATTCCGAGGGCTGTCATTGTCAGGCTTACGATCAACGCCAGGCGTTGGTACCCGACTGCGTGGTGCTGAAACCGACCGATGTGCGCGAATTTCACTGGTTGCCTTCGACTTGCGCCTATCGGCTAATTTCCGAGGGCCAGCCGCTGCCGGATTGGCATCCGTTGGTTTCGGGTGATCCGGCAACGGTTATAAAAGCGGGCGTGTCGGTGGCGGGCCGGATTCGCTCGGAAGATCAGGTTGCCGAGGAGGACTGGGAAGAGTGTATAGTCCACTGGATCGATTGAGTGCAGATCAACAACACTGAACAAATGACAATAATTGAGGGGGACTAATTAATGGAAGAGGCTGCAACGAACGCTTATTTGTGGGCTTGGGGCGCCTATGTTTTAGGGGCTCTAGGGTTGCTAATTGTGGGCTGGAGGATCACCCGAGGCATGCAGACCGAGTGGCGAAGCCTGCTCTTAATCTCCGCGGCGGCCTTGCTGCTAACCCCGGCAGCCTTGCCCGACATGGAGCAGACGGTGCTCGCACCGGCGCTGTTTATTTTGGTGCTTCAAGGTTTATTTGAAGGCGGGAATTTCGCCCTGCCGGCCGCTTTGTTATTGCTTGGCGTCTGGGTGGTCGGTTTGTTGATTTCGCTCGCCGTTCACCTTCTGGTTCACTCAAAATCGCGCTCCAAGAGTCAGCCTCAAGCCCGAGAGCGAAGCTGACCGGAGTTGCGGCCTCTTGCCTATGGCAGCAAAACTGCTATAACTAAAATAATCTTTTTATAACCGAGAGCTCTAGAGTTCGTCGCTTTTTAATAGCTGGATTGATGCCGGTTCTGGCTACTTTGCCTCTCGCCTCGCGCCGCAGCGCCAGACTGGGCAGCCGCTGGCGCGGAGAGATGATAGCTAGCGCTGGGGCGATGATAGAGAGGAGACTGGTATGGCAACTCGCGATTTTCCCCTCGGGCGGCTGATCGGAGCTTTATCTTCCCTGCGTGGGCTTATGCTGGGGGCAGTTTTTTTAGCGCTGTTCGGCACTTCCGCCCCTCTGGTCGCCCAAGCTCCATTGCCTCCGGATGTGCGCCTGGTAGTCGATATTTCGGGGAGCATGAAACAAACCGATCCGGAGAACCTGCGCCGCCCGGCGCTCGAATTGCTCGCGCGTCTTCTCCCTGAAAATGCCCGAGCCGGGGTCTGGACGTTTGGCCACCAAGTCAACATGCTGGTTCCTCACCAAGAGGTGAATGCGGCCTGGAAGACTCGAGCGCTCGCCGCTACCCAAGCTATCAACTCCGTCGCTCTATACACCAACATAGGCCAGGCACTGGAGCGCGCCAGCTACGATTTGGAACAAGCCAGCCCGGGTTACGAGCGCCATATTATTTTGCTGACTGACGGCAAGGTGGATGTCAGCCCGATCCCCGAAATCAATCAGAATGAACAGCAGCGCCTGCTAGAGCAGTTGGTTCCAGCGCTCAGCGATGCCGGCTTTCGAATTCACACCATTGCGCTCTCGGAGCAAGCCGATCAAAGCTTGCTGCAGCAAGTAGCGCAGCGCTCCGACGGTATTTTCAGTCGGGCGGAGAGCGCTGACCAACTGCTGGGCAGTTTGGTGCAAATACTGCAACAGGCGGTGCCCGCCGACAGTCTGCCGCTGGAGGACAATGGTTTTCTGGTGGACGACAGTGTGCGCGAATTCACCGCTTTGATCATGCGCAGCCCCGACTCCTCGGCGGCGCTACTGAAATCCCCCAGTGATCAGACCTACTCCCACGATGATCATCCTTCGAACATCAATTGGCACAGCACCGACGCCTATGATTTGATCACCGTTCGAGAGCCTAAAACTGGCCATTGGCGTATCGATGCCGAGTTGGGCCCTAACAGCCGGGTAACGGTGGTCAGTGATCTGCAACTGCTGGTACAACCGCTGCCCAATAATCTGCCGGTGAACCATCCGCTAACACTCGAATTTTCGCTCACCGAAGAGCAGCAGGTGATCACCGATGGCGAGTTTCTTGAGCTGGTTCGAGCCCAGGTTGAAATTGCGGGTCCCCAAGGCAGCGCCAAGCGTCGCGTGTCCTGGGACAAGGCGCCCCCGATAGACGGTATCTACCGCTTGGCGTTGCCGCCGCTGCCAGCGCCAGGCAGCTATCAACTAAGGCTTTTGCTTGATGGCAAAACCTTTCAGCGGGGTTTCAGTCATCAGTTTTCGGTAAGCTCGCTGTTTTCGGTAGAGCTGGAAAAGACCATCGCTGAAGACCAGGTTCACTATCAGATTCTGGTAAGCGCTGATCCGGAAGCCGTGGACCCGGCTGAAACCAATGTTGTCGCACATATCAAGAACTCCACCGGATTTACCGCGGTGCGCACTCTGGAACAAAGCGGCGCGCGCTGGTCTTTGCAAATCACCCCAGAGGAACCCGCGCACTACAGCGTCGATTTGGAAGTCAGTGGCCAGCGCTTTGACGGCGCCAGTTTGCGCGAGACTTTGGCAACGCAGTACTTTCGATTTCCCGAACCGGGCGACCCCTATGTTGCGCCCGAAGATCAAGAGCTGGCCGAGCTTGAAGCCGAGCTAGCTCAGCCTTCGGAGCCCCAGGCGCCTGCGGAGCCAGCGGTGGAGGAGATGCCTGCGCAAACTCCTCCGGAAGTGGTGTTGCCGGAAGTGTCGGAGCCAGAACCCGCGGCGGAAGCAGGGGCCGAAGAAGACAATCGCTTCTGGCTTTATGCCGCTCTGGTGGTCGGCAACTTACTGGTGGTGGCTCTGATTGTGTTTGGTTATCGAATGATATCGAACAGTCGAGCGGAAGTTGGAACTGATTCGGAAGCCGACGCCGAGGCCGAAGGGCAAGCCGAAACTCAGGAAGAGCCGGTCGGCGCTCCGCCGCCGATGCAGGATATAGATGCGGACTTTGAAGAATCTTCGAAGGCGGTCGAGCCCGAAGCCGATATAACGGAGCATCAAGAACCGGCGTCTCGAAGACGACCAGAACAGGAGTTTGAAGATACCGTTCACATTGAAGAAGATGAGGCTCAAACGCCCCAAGCGGAAAAGCGTTATGAAGACGAACAAGAAGAGGAATCCATAGATCTCGAAACGTTGGATGCTTGGGCCGAAGCCGGATACGGTCCAGACCAAGATGATAAGGCCGAAGATGAGGATGAACCGGAACAAGGTTCTAAACGTAACAAAGACTAATTAGGCTAAGTTAATGCTCGCTCGAGCGCCGTTATAGTGCCTTACTATAGCGGCGATAAGGATTTTCTGGGTGGTTTGGCTTGAAAAATAAGCGTCGCGCCGCAAAGATACTAGGCAAGACAAAGTTATTTGATCACCAGTCGTTCATCGGTGCTTTTGTCTGCTTGTCTTGTTTATACCTTGATTGGCGGTGAAAGGATTATTGGCGGCAAAAGATTTCGAGTTCTGAAGCGGGTGATCTTTGCACACTTTTTGTTACTAGGAGAAAGGCATGGATATTGATATTGGCATTAACGAAGCTGATCGGAAAAACATTGCTGAAGGCCTGTCGCGCCTGCTAGCTGACAGCTACACCCTCTATTTGAAGACTCACAACTTCCACTGGAACGTGACCGGCCCTATGTTCCAGACTCTGCATGTCATGTTTGAAGAACATTATGTGGAGCTTGCCGACGCGGTTGACGTGATCGCCGAGCGCATTCGCGCCCTGGGTTTTCCCGCGCCCGGCACCTACAAAAAGTTTGTTGAGCTGAGCAGCATTAAAGAAGAAGAGGATGTTCCCGATGCCAATACTATGATTCGGCGTCTGGTAGAAGGCCATGAGTCAGTGGTCAGAACCGCTCGCTCTCTGTTGCCCTCGACGGACAAAGTCAGCGACGAGGCCACCGCCGATCTTCTGACCCAGCGCATTCAGTTGCATGAGAAAACCGCCTGGATGCTGCGCAGTTTGCTTGAGTAACGGTTAACGGTTAACGGTTAACGGTGAAC
>CAZKCY010000114.1:0-7394 GCA_964551155.1 uncultured Marinimicrobium sp.
GTGGCTGAGAGTGAACTGGCGATCGCCCGCGGCAAGCAGCGCAATATTTCGGAATGGCAAAGACCCAAGAAGAAGTAACCCGACAGAGTCCTGGGCTAACCCAGGACTCCAAGTTTTTCTCTAGGGCGATGATCCTTGCAATCTAAGAGTTAGTCTTCCCAGGAATTGATATTGCTGGCGCCGGAAGTCTGTTGCTTGATTCTGGGTCGGCCGGCATAGCGAACATTGGAAGCGCCGCTGGCGTAGATTTCCAAAGATTCGACTCGGCCGATTTCGATATTCGAGGCGCCGCTGGCTTCGATTCTGGCCTGCTCCGCATCCAAACCGCGGCCGAGATACTTGCTGGCTCCGCTCAGATCCAGGTCCAGTTCTCTCAGCGCATCCTCACCCTTCAGTTCAATTTTAGAAGCCCCGGAGCCAGACAGCTTTAGGGTATCCAGTGAAATGATGTTGGTTACCAGGTGACTGGCTCCGGACAACTCCAAAACCAGTTGCTCGTAGGCCAGCCCATTGAAGCGGATATGGCTGGCGCCACTGGCGTCCAGCTTCAGTTTATTGCCCCGAAATTCGGCAATTTCGGCGTCTACCGCGCCGCTCAATTGCAAACCCGACAGTTCATTTAGCTGAACGACAAATTTGACTTCGTCATCGCTATTGCCGAACCAATTGAACCAGCCCCCTTTTTTACTCTCTACTCCTAGAATCAAACGCTCTCCTTTCACGTCGACCGTCACGCGCTCCAAAACCTCGGCGGTTGCCTCGGCTCTAAGAGTTTCCGTGGCTCCTTGGCGCACTTCGATTTTGGCGCCGCCGGCGACTTGCAGATAGCGGATATTTTCAATGGCATAGGATTGGCTTAAAAGCTCTTCGGCGGCGGCACTGATCGGCGCCAACAGACAGATGCAAATAACCAGCAGCGAACGAATTTTCATATTGATCTACCTTGAAAGTTTTTGACAGGCTCCGGGTGTCGGCGCCGCGCTTCTCTAGCCATTTAATGCTAGGTATGGCCTTGGACGCCGCCAGGCAGAGGTTTGGATTCACTTTCAGGCAAATATTTTTCTTTGACTGAACCATCGTCTCGAAATTGTTGCGAGCAAATCGTTCCTTCTAGGGCTGAGAGTCACTAAACTCGCCCACAGCCAAAAAAATAATGACTGTCGCTGAATCCGAATGACAGCTTACCCACGTCCAAGGAACTAGAACACCCACAGGAGAGGTTCCATGACCAAGATTTTGTCCAAGCGCTTTATCCAAATAGCTCTGCTGAGCGTTGTTTTGGGTTCAGCTTTCAGTAGCGCCGATTCCAGTACCCGCCTGGAGCCAATTGGCGCCCCTGTTCCGGTAGAAAGCGTTGCCGAAACCAAAGCTCAGGGCAGCTTAGAGCCTGACGTTCACGGCACTGGGCAGGAACCAGATAGCTTTGAGCGGGCCATAAGTAACGAGCTTCAGAGCGCGTTTCCCGAGCGAGAGCGGGAGAGCTTTAGCTGGGCGCTGCTGATTCCCATCGTTGCCATGGCGTTTGTGTTCGGGGGGCCGATAGCATTGATCATTGTTATAGCGGTGCTGCATTACCGATCCAAAAACCGCAGAGCACAAATAAAGGCTGAGCTTACCCTCAAAGCCCTGGAAACCGGGCGCGAGCTACCACCGGAACTGACCAAACAAAATTCCTCGGATACCCCCGAGGCCAATTTGCGCAAAGGGATAAAGAATATTGGCCTTGGTATCGGCATAGTGGCGGGCATCTCCTTCCTGGTAGGTTTCGATATCGGCGCGCTGGGATTTGTTCTAGTAGCCATAGGCGCAGCACAGCTGGTGCTCTGGAAGCTGGAAAACCCGAAACCGAAAGATGCGGCCTAAGGACGGGCTTCGATGTCCATTTCCGATCAGGCCCTGATCGCCCGGGTCGTCGCCAAGCAGGACCAGCACGCCTTTGGCCAGCTGGTGCTGCGCTATCAATCGCAGTTGCGCATCTGGGCGCGGCGACTTTGCGATGGCGATCCTCACCTGGCGGACGATCTGGCTCAGGAGGCGTTTATCAAAGCCTACGCCGCTCTGCCCGCATTCAGGGCCGAGGCCAAATTTTCCACTTGGCTGTACCGCATCACTTTCAATATCGCCGCCAACCGCTGGCGCGCCAAAAAATTGCAGTGGTGCGAGCTCGACGAGCGCGACCAACCTGACGAAGAAACCAGTGAAATCCACGATTTCGCGGTTAAGAGAGATGTTGAAGCGGCCATGTGCCAGCTGAGTCCGGCTCAGCAACTGGCGATCAAATTGTGTTTTGAGGACGGCTTTTCCCATGCCGAAGCGGCCGACATCATGGGCCTACCCTTGGGTACGGTAAAAACTCATGTGCTGCGCGGCAAACAGAAGCTGGAGCAACTTTTGGCCTCCTGGAGTAATGAATCATGAGCCAACACGATAATTTCGATACTTTCCTTTCCCGACAGCTCAGGGCCAATCAGCCCTATATTGACGATGACGGTTTTACTGAACAAGTCATGGCAGCGCTGCCGTCGCCCAGGCAAGTTAAACCTTGGTGGCAGCGACCGATTACGATTATCCCGGTTCTGTTGGTCAGTTTGTTGATTCTTAGCCAAGTGCCGCTGCTCGCGAGCATCATTCAGTTATGGCATTGGTTGCTCGCGGCCGAGCCCTTAACACTTCTGAAAACCGGCGCGGGAATTTCAGCCGGTACCCTGCTAGCCGGCTTAGGCTGGCTTGCGAGAGAAATGGATTTGGCGTAAATATATAAGCTTCACTTCACATTGAATATATTTGCAGCCATTTCTTACCTCCATCTGCCGAGAATGGGTAACCATGAAATATATATTTGTTGTTCTGCTGCTGGGCGTAAGTTCGCTCGGGGGGCACACACTAGCCGCGGAAAATCGATTTTCTGAAAACAAAATAGCTCCCGAAACAGTACCCGGCTTAAGTGCTTCTGAGTTAACTCGTTTTAACGAAAAGATTCTACGGCTGGGAAAAATGTTCGCCGCTATGGAGGAAGTTAGGACTCCGCCGCCGAAAATCTGCACTAATCTTGGGATTCGCACCCACTCAGAAATTCTAGCCGATAGCTTGATGAGTAAGCCGATGGCAACTGGCGGTGCAAGTGTTGCGTTGGCTCACTTTAAGGATTCCTGCTGGGAGCTGACCAACAATGGCGTGGGCGTGGTACTTAACTCGCCAGCCGCTATTGTCCCCAAAAGTAAACGAATGGCTTTTGGTAATGAGTTTATCTTCGCCCTGCCAGCCGTCAAAAGTGAAACACCGGGCCGGCTAATTTTCGAAAACGGGGAACTGGTATTCACTCCGGCGGGCATTCCGTTTTACCTTCCAGTGACCAAAGAAGAGTACCTGACGGAAATAATTGAACAGCATCGGCAGCAGCTGGATGCGCAACAGGAATTTTCTGAAGATTTTGCCGCTCAGGATATCTGGCGCGAATGGCTAGAGGTGGAAAAGCCGGCGATGCTTGCGGCGAATGACGAGGCATTAGAAGATCTCAAAGGAATGCTGGATGATTCAGAACTCGAGCAGATGCGCCTAACTCTAGAGCAGATGGTCAGCCAGACCGAAGCGGCGATGCAAGAAATGGCGCAAATGAACGGCAAGCTGGAAACCGAAGTTCAACAAGGCAACGAGATCGCCATGCAGGAGCTGGCGCTCGCCGAGGCCGCACTCGATGGCCTTAGTCAAACTCAGCGCAAAGCCCCGGCCTGTGTGGATGCCGTTGACCCGCGCAGTGCCGGCCCGGAAAATTGCCCACCGGGAACGATGATTGTGAGGGTCAACCCGGAACTCTTCTCCAAGGCCTTATCGCCCGCCCAGGTGCGCCTGGTCTACGCCTCGCCCGGGGTGGGATATCTGCAAAAATTGGCAATCGAAGATCAGCATTTTTACGATCTGCGCATGGCAATTTATCAACAACTTGATCGCGAGCTTCTGGCCAGCCTAATTGACTAAAGTGGATAGAGCTTACAAACTTGGCTCCGATTGTTATTTGTTTCTTCAAACCCGACACGTCGGCAGAGTTTACAGATTTTCCGGCGCCATTTTCCCTTCACAAAAAATAACGTTAAAAATCAGTTATTTAATCCTTTGGCCTATATATTGCAAACATATAGTCAGCGGTACTAATAGGCAATTACCTTAGGGTCCCGTGAGGGGGCAGGTTAAACGGCAATCATTGCTTGCTGGAGTTTCCATAACTGTAAGATAAAGGGTACAAACATACCCGCGCCTTTATCTATGGCTACGCTATTTTATCTTTGGCTTACTCTTGCGGGCAGCTACATAGCTTTGCTGCTAGGGGTGCTATTGCGGCTGGTTTATCGCAAGAGGGGCGAGTTTTTCAGCGCTCTTAAGCGACTTTACGGGGGCGGAAACAGCTTACTCATTCTCTTGGATCTGGTGGTCTTTATTCTCGCGGCGGTGCTTGTGGCAACGCTCTTGCTATCCATTCAAGCTCATTTTAAAGATACTTTTCCGTTTATTTCTTTCACGCTCCAATTGGTTTTTTTGACCATAGGCTTTACCACTTTGGTGAAGCACATTGAACCTATTAAGCGTCCATCTATTAATCTGGCGGGTGCTACGTTTGGGTTTTTACCGAAGTATACGCGCATGTTATTTTTTCTAGGCTTTGCTGAGCAAAGCGTTACCAGCAAGGTTGCGGTTATGCTGAAGTTTAGTCTAGCCGTTTGTTCGGTGCTCATACTCTTGTCCGTGGTTCTGGTTTTAGGTGGACTGAGAGTGGCAGCATTTTCCATTACTTAACATTCGCCAATCGCATTTGATCCGCTATTATTTGTTGCTCAACTTACCCTTAAGCTGGCGATGAAAAAGCTATGGGTGAAAGTGGGTGTCGAGAAACTCTTTGATAATGTCAGCGCTGGGTTCCAGCCAGGGATCAAAGAGCCAAAAGCTGTGGGGCGTATTGGGTAGAGTTTCGACTCGGTAGGGAATTCCAAAGTTACTCAGCTTTTCGATCATTGGATCCCGTCCCAACCCAGACCGCCAGCCGCCGCCGTGAACCAGCACCACAGCAGGTGCCTTAGTATTGCCGGATTCTTCAAGTGCTTTTGGATAATAAAGATCCAATTGCAACTCTCTATTGCCCAAGCGTTTATAGGTGAGATATTTCCGCTCCACTATGTTTGGCGGCACTTGGGTGTCGGCAATAGTTATGAAAGGATATTCCTGCACTTACTTTGCATAGGTGTTCTCTGCAGTGTAAGCATTAAGCGGCTTCGTCTCTAGACTTGCGCAGGCCGCCATCAGCCCAATTGCCGAAGCGATAGCGAGTCCTCTGATTGTCCAGTGCATGGTTTTATGGTCCAAGGTCTCAATCGGTTTGCGTCTGCATTCAATGCTTCTAAACATTGGGGTTAGTTTAGTGCATAAACCTGACTGCAAGCTTGAGGAACGCTAAATCCCAGATTGCTCGAACTCCGTGCTAAAGTATTCGTATTAAAATGCTTTGTCTTAAGTAAAAGCAAAGATCGGGTTAAGCGGGAGAATTCATGAGGCGGAAGTCTGCCCACAGACTCAGGGCAATACTAGTCAGTGTATTGTTGATAAATACCGAGGCTTTTGCGGAGCAGTTGCGACTAGCGGTGGCTAGTAACTTTATCCCCCCTGCCCGCGCTTTGAGTGAACTTTTTGAAGAGCGAACTGGCCATAGCGTGACGCTGATTCCGGGCTCCACCGGCAAACACTACGCCCAGATCCTGCAGGGCGCTCCCTTCCAGGTGTTTCTTGCTGCCGACGTTGAAAGACCCCAACTTCTGGAGGATAGAGGATTGACGGTGGCCGGCAGTCGTTTTACCTATGCTTTGGGAAAACTGGTGCTCTGGAGTCCGCAAGCCGAGCTGGTGGATCCCGAAGGTGAGGTGTTAAGGAGCGGAGACTTTCGCCACCTGGCACTCGCCAATCCTCGCCTGGCCCCTTACGGTGAAGCGGCGCAAGCGGTTCTCGAGGCTCACCAGTTATGGCAGCCGTTACAGAACAAGTTGGTACGCGGCGAAAGCATTGGTCAGGCTTATCAGTTTGTCGCCAGTGGCAATGCCGAGCTTGGCTTTGTGGCCTATTCGCAAGTGTTTCTGCCTGGCCGGCCTTTTCAGGGTTCGTTTTGGGAGATACCCGCTGGATTGTATCCGCCCATCGAACAGCAGGCGGTATTGTTGCAAGATACCCCTGCAGCGCGCGGTTTTCTGACTTTTGTCGCCAGCCCCGAAGGCCGCCAATTGATTCGAGAATTTGGCTACGGAACTCCTGAAATTGACTGATGCCGATCTGACAGCCTTGTTCATTACTCTCAAGTTGGCGGCAATCACTACCCTTATTCTATTGTTGGTGGGAACGCCCTTGGCTTGGTGGCTGGCGCGCAGCCACTGGCGTTACAAGTTTCTGTGCGAGGCGCTGGTAGCGCTGCCGCTCGTATTGCCTCCCACTGTGCTGGGTTTCTACCTACTGATTGCCCTTGGCGCTCAAGGGCCAATTGGTGAATTAATGACCTGGCTGGGTTGGCAGCCTTTGGCGTTTACTTTTACCGGTTTGGTGGTGGGCTCGGTATTTTATTCGCTGCCCTTTGTGGTCCAGCCGCTGCAAAGCGCCTTTGCCAGTCTCGGCAACCGGCCGCTGGAAGTGGCCGCCACGCTGCGCGCCTCGCCTCTGGATCGCTTCTTCAGCGTTACTTTGCCCATGGCTCGCTCGGGCTTTTTGACCGCTGCAGTGCTGGGTTTTGCCCATACCCTCGGGGAGTTCGGGGTGGTGTTGATGATTGGCGGCAATATTCCGGGTGAGACCCAGGTGCTGTCGATCGCCATTTACGATCACGTCGAAAGCCTGGACTATGCGCGTGCCCACTGGCTGTCGGCCGGGCTTCTGATATTGTCATTTGCGCTGTTGATTTCGGTCTATGCGCTCAATCGCCGCTTCTGGGTGGTGCGCCCATGAGTCGGATACTGGAGGCGCGGTTTTGCCTCAAGCGGGGCGATTTTGTGCTGGATGTGGATCTCAAGCTACCCGGACGGGGTGTGAGTGCGGTTTTTGGACCCTCCGGTTGCGGCAAGACCTCGCTGCTGCGCGCCATAGCGGGACTGGAGCCAGCGGCAGCGGGTTACCTGCGGTTGGGCGAGCAGGTCTGGCAGGAGGGTGCTTACTGTTTACCCACCTATAAGCGGCCACTGGGGTATGTGTTCCAGGAAGCGAGCCTGTTCGAGCATTTGAACGTAAAGCGCAATCTCGAATACGGCCTGCGCCGCATTCCGTCGGCCGAGCGTCGGATTTCTCTGGAGCTGGCGATTGCCTTGCTCGATATCGAACCTCTGTTAAAGCGCAGCGTTTTGAATCTTTCCGGTGGCGAGCGTCAGCGGGTGGCG
>CAZKCY010000115.1:0-7350 GCA_964551155.1 uncultured Marinimicrobium sp.
TAGGTGGTGAGCTTGCCGCCCATGAGCGAGAGCACCCGGGGCCGGTCCGGGTTGTCGGTGTGGAACAGCACCTCCCGCGAGCGTTTAAAAGCGTTCTGGCCGGTGCGGGGTAAAACCCGTAAACCGGCAAAACTCTCGATAGTCTCCTCCTCCGGCAGTTCCAAATCCGGAAAATAGTGGCACAAGCTCTCCAGCAAATAGCGCCGTTCGCTCGGCTGGCACTGAGCCTGTTCGGGCGTGCCGGTATGCAACCGCTCGGTGGTGCCCACTAGCAAGCTTCCTTCCCAGGGCAAAGCGAAAATGGCGCGTCTATCTTTGGGCGCCTGCAGATAGAAGTGCTGCTTGATCAACGGCGGCAGCAATAGATGGCTGCCCTGAACCAATTCAATGGTGGGCGCTATTTGGCGCGGCGATATGTGGGATAACACCTGCTCGACCCAGGGGCCGCTGCAATTGACCAATACCTTGGCTTCGATACTGTGCCGCTTGCCCTCATGGCTATATTCGATCTGGCAGCCCTCGGCATTGCATTCGGCCGCCAGAAAGCGTGCCGGCATCTGGACTTCCGCTCCCAGTGACTGAGCCGAGGCCAAGACCGCTTCGGTCAACTGAGCATCGTTGGTCTGGGCCTCATGGTAGCGAAATACCTGACGCAGGCCGTCGGTTTTCAAACCTTCCAGCTCTGACCACTGGGAGCGGGGCAGCCGGCTGAAACTGGCTTCCCGTTTGAAGCCTGCGAGTAGTTTGTACAGGCTGAGGCCAACGCCTATGGTTAAGGCCGAGCGGCTGCTGGAGTTATAGACGGGGATATGCAGGGGTTGCATTTTGACCAGCTCGGGGGCGAGCTTGAGCAGCAGCGATCGCTCTCGCAAACTTTCCCTCACCAAGCCGAACTGGGCGGTCTCGAGGTAGCGCAAACCGCCGTGAATCAATTTGGTGGATTTGCTGGAAGTGCCCGCGGCGATTCCGTACTGCTCCAGCACCAGCACCGAATGGCCCGCCGCCGCGGCCGCTTGGGCCACGCCAGCGCCTTGAATTCCCGCGCCTATTACCACTAGGTCGTATGTCATAGTGAGCCCTTTAAAAGGGCACCTCTATCGGTTCGGAAGTTTGATTGTACGCCCGCTAAGGCCGCTTAGCTCAGCGCCGCAGAGCTCCTGGCTACATCCGCTCCATAATATCTATGCCGAGCAGCTCCAGGCCTTGGGCCAGAGTCTGGGAAACCAGGTGACAGAGACGCAAACGGCTGTCGCGCAGCTCCGGCGCCACGTCGGTTTTAAGCACCGGACAGGCCTCGTAGAAGCGCATGTAGAGGCTGGCAAGTTCGTACAGATAGGTGCACAACAAATGCGGCATGGCTTCGCGCCCCACTTGTTCGAGCACTTCGCTCAGTTGCAGCAGTTTGAGCGCCAGAGCCCGCTCCTGCTCGGTATCCACACGGATCTCGGCGGACAAGCTCAGCGGATCGGTCTCGGCCTTGCGAAAAATGCTCTTTACCCGGGTATAGGCATACTGCAGGTAGGGGGCGGTATTACCTTCGAAGCTGAGCATGGCGTCCCAGTTGAACACATAGTCCTGGGTCCGGGTTTTGCTCAAATCGGCGTATTTCACTGCGCCTATTCCGACCTTGCGGCCCACTTCGGCTCTTTCGCCTTCGTTCAGCTCCGGGTTTTTCTTGGCCACCAGAGCGGCCGCCCGCTCCATGGCTTCGTCGAGCAGCTCGGCGAGTTTCACCGTGCCGCCCGAGCGGGTCTTAAAGGGCTTGCCGTCGCTGCCCATCATGGTGCCGAAGGGGTGATGCTCGAGGCTGACGCTGTCATCCACAAAGCCGGCTTTGCGCGCCAGGGTAAAAACCTGCTGCATATGCAGCGACTGGCGCGCATCGATGAAATATAAAATCCGCTGGGCCTTGAGGGTATTGGCCCGGTAGCGCAGCGCCGCCAGATCGGTGGTGGCATAGAGGTAGCCGCCACCCTGTTTCTGAATGATCACCGGCGACGGCTTGCCTTCGTTGTCGGCCAGCTCTTCCAGAAACACTACTTTGGCGCCCTGATCTTCCACCGCCAGGCCTTGCTGTTCCAGCTCCGCGACCAGCGGCGCCAGGTCGTCGTTGTAAAAACTCTCGCCCCGGACGTCGGCATCAGTCAGAGTCACATTGAGTTTCTGGTAGATCTCGTTGCTGTGGGTCAGGGAAATGGCGGTAAATTCACGCCAGAGCTCCAGAATTTTGGGGTCGCCGGCCTGGAGCTTGACCACATAGTCCCGGGCTCTGTCGGCGAAGGCCGAATCTTGGTCAAAATGCTGTTTGGCCTGCTGGTAGAAAACTTCCAGGTCCTTGAGCGCTATGGTGGCTTCGCGCTCAGAGCCCAGTTGTTCCTCCAGCTCGGCGATCAACATGCCGAACTGGGTGCCCCAGTCGCCCACATGGTTCTGGCGAATCACCTCATGGCCCTGAAAGGCCAGCAGATGAGCTACGGCATCGCCGATGATGGTGGAGCGCAAATGCCCCACATGCATCTCTTTGGCCAGGTTGGGCGCCGAATAGTCCACCACTATGGTCTGGGGTTCGGCCACCGGCGCTATGCCCAGGCGCGGGTCCTGTTGCGCTATGGCCAGCTGCTCGCCCAGCCAGCCTTTCTCCAGGTGAATGTTGATAAAACCTGGCCCGGCGATTTCGACTTTCTCTGCAATGCCGGTCAGCTCCAGCTGCGCCACAATTTTTCCCGCCAGCTCGCGCGGGTTGGTGCCCATCGCTTTGGCGGCGCCCATGGCGCCATTGGCCTGATAATCGCCAAAGCCGGCTTTTTTGCTCGGGGCTACCAAAGGCTGATGCTGGAAGGGAATGCCTGCCGAGAGCATGGCCTGTTGGACTTGGTGGGTCAGTATTTCGCGGATATTCATAGAATCTGGGCTATTAGTTGGGCGAGCGCGCGATTGTACCCGCCGAGCTCGGCAGATGTCATCCGTTGCTGCTAAAGTCAAAGGCAACTAACGCTTTTAGTCAGTATGCCCCAATTCAAAAGGAAACCTTTAATGAGTGACGCGCCGCTTGTGTTGATTGAGCGCCAGGGTGGAGTGCTTTGGCTGCGTTTTAATCGCCCAGAGCGCAAAAATGCGCTCACGCTGGATATGTACGCTCAAGCAGCAGACACTCTGCTGAAGGGCCGAAGCGATCCAGAGGTCAAAGTACTGGCAATCTCCGGTACCGAAGATTGCTTCTGCGCCGGCAACGATTTGGCGGATTTTATGAAGGCGCCCGAACTCGAGGCCGAGCATCCGGTGTTGCGTTTTATGCATGCCTTGCAGGAGTGTGAGAAACCCGTCGTCGCCCAGGTGCGTGGCCCGGCGGTGGGCATTGGCGCCACTATGCTGCTGCACTGCGACCTGGTGTTCGCGGCCGAAGGCGCCTATCTGCAGTTTCCGTTCGTCAATTTAGGCCTTTGTCCGGAATTCGCCGCCAGCTATCTGCTGCCGCGCCTGGTGGGTCACGCCAAAGCGGCCGAACTGTTGTTTTTGGGCGAGCGGCTCGAGGTGCAGGAAGCCCAGGTGCTGGGGTTGGTAAATCAGGTGCTTCCGGATGCCCAGCTCAATGCTCAGGTACAGGACAAACTCGAGCGGCTGGCCGCTCAGCCGCCCGCCGCGCTGCGCGCGACCAAGGCGCTGCTGAAACAACCTCAGCAATCCAAAATTGCCTCGGCCATGACCGAGGAAGTCGCCGCCTTTGCCAAACGGCTGGCCTCGCCCGAGTGCCGCGAGGCCCTGCAGGCCTTTTTCGACAAGCGACCGGCGGATTTTTCCCGGTTCCATTAGACTCGGGCGCCGAATGTCATCCCGAGCCGGCGAGGGATCTAAGCTTAAAAGTTTCTACCTGAACTCGGGAGCGGCGGCTAAGTTGACCAGTAAGCTCCTTCGCATGCTCAGGATGACAGTCACGCTAAAATGGACGGTAGGATATTTCTTTTTACGCACGGCGATTAAAGGAGTTCTGTATGCGTAGTTCGTGGGATTACACCGGCCATAAAGTATTGGTGGTAGGTGGCACCAGCGGCATCAATCGCGGCATCGCCGAGAGTTTTGCGCGCGCTGGCGCCGATGTGGCGGTCGCCAGCCGCTCGCAAGAGAAAGTCGACGACACAGTCAGTGCTCTGAAGGCCCTGGGCGTCGAGGCGCGAGGGTTTAGCGCCGATGTGCGCGACCCTGAGCAGCTGCGCTCAGGCGTCGAGGAGCTCTGCCAAGCCTGGGGAAACTTGTCGGTGGTGGTGTCGGGAGCGGCGGGCAACTTTCCCGCGCTGGCGACCGAGATGTCGCCCAACGGCTTCAAGTCGGTGGTGGATATAGACCTATTGGGCACCTTCAACGTTATGCAGGCGGTCTACCCCCATCTGCGCAAGCCTGGCGGCTCGATCATCAATATATCGGCCCCCCAGGCCCAGATTGCCATGCCCGGCCAGTCTCACGTCTGCGCCGCCAAGGCCGGGGTGGACATGCTCACCCGCACCCTGGCGCTGGAGTGGGGCGCAGAGGGGGTACGGGTCAACAGCGTGATTCCCGGCCCCATAGACGGCACCGAAGGCATGCGTAGGCTTGCCCCCGGCGACAAAGAGCGCCAGGCTGTAAAGGAGTCTGTGCCTCTAAAGCGCATGGGGCTGCCTGAAGATATAGGCCGAGCCTGTTTGTTTCTGGCCTCCGAAGAGGCGAGCTTTATTACCGGCACGGTGGTGCCGGTTGATGGTGGCTGGGCGCTGGGTGGCGCCGCGGCCGTGGGCGCCGAGCTGGGCAAAATGCTCAAGCGCTAGGGCTCACAAAGCAGCAATTTAAATTCATCCCAAAATTGGAGAACACCTATGGCCGAACTGGCTCAAGAGAAATGTGAAGCCTGCAGCAAAGACGCTCCCAAGCTGAATGACGAGCAGATCGAGGAGTTACTTAAGGAGGTGCCGGATTGGAAGGTGGAAACCGTCGAGGGTGAAAAGCGTCTTACCCGGACCTTTAAATTTAAGGATTTTGCCGGCGCTTTCGCATTTACCCAGAAAGTCGCGGATCTTGCCGAAGACGAAGGCCATCATCCGGCGGTTCTGACCGAATACGGCAAAACCACGGTCGATTGGTGGACTCATGTAATCGGTGGCTTGCACCGCAATGACTTCATTATGGCGGCCAGAACCGATCGCCTCTATTAGCCTAAAAGCACGCGCCCAGAAGTTTGGGCGCGTTTTCCAAGAGCTTCGCAAGCCTGAATTCGGCTATAAAAGTAGGCCGGAGCTAGTCGTTTTTTACGCCGATAAGACTATACTCTAACCAGGATCTTCGTTCAGAAGGGCGTCTGGCTTGGAGGCTGATATGGTGGCGCGCATGACTCATTATGAAAAACCCGAGATTCCCGCCAACGAGGAAGAGCGGCTGAGTGAGTTGTATCGGCTGAAAATTCTGGATACCGCTGCGGACCTGCGTTTTGACCGCTACACCAGCCTGGTGGCGGACATTTTCGACTTTCCGGTGGTACTGGTTTCGCTGATTGATCGAGACCGTCAGTGGTTCAAATCTTCAGTCGGCTGGGACATGAGGGAGTGCCCTCGAGATATTTCCTTCTGCGGTCACACCATCAACCAGGACGGGGTCATGGTGATCCCGGATGCGCGAAAAGATAAACGTTTTGCCGACAACCCTCTGGTGACCGACGACCCTCATATCCGCTTTTACGCAGGAACAGCCGTGCGCTGCCCCAACGGCCAGCCTTTGGGTAGCCTCTGTCTGATCGATCACCAGCCGCGCGAGTTCGACGAGCAACAGTGCAAGCGTTTGCGCCGGTTCGCCGATTTAATCGAGAGCGAAATTAAGCACAACTCGGACCTGGAGGAATTGCGCTCCTCGGTCGAATTCTCGGCCTTTTACGATCCACTGACCCAGCTTCCCAACCGTCGGCTGTTGACTGATCGGCTGACCAAACTGGTGGAGCTGTCCGAGGTTGAGCAGCGCCAAGTGGCTGTTTTGCTGTTCAATGTTTCCAGTTTGCGTCTTTTCAATCAAAGTCTGGGTACTGAAGCCGGCGACCAGTTGTTGCAGCAGGTGGCTGAGCGGTTGCGGCGTTGTTGCCCGGCCGGCGGTACAGTGGCGCGGCTGCAAGCCGATGAGTTCGTGTTGGTTTTTCCCTCCTTCAAGCGCGAAACAGGCCATATCGACTGGGTCGCTGATCGTGCCCGCACCACCCTGGATAAGTCCTTTGACCTGCTGGGCAAGGAACATTATGTCCAGATACAAATCGGTGCCAGCGTATTCCCCGATAACGGCGTCACGCCGGCGGCTCTGCTCGAACAGGCCTCCGCCGCCATTCGGTTCTCCAGTCAAGGCGAGCCGGGTGGAATTCGCTATTTCAACAAAGCCGAGTCGGTGAGTATTTCCGAGCGTTTAAAAATCGAATCAAACCTGCGCGGTGCGCTCGAGAATCATGAGTTCAACTTGCTTTACCAGCCCATTGTGAACCTGGACGACGGCAAGTTAGCGGGGGTGGAAGCTTTGTTGCGCTGGAACAATCCCGATTTGGGGCAAGTGCCGCCGGACAAGTTTATTCCCATCGCCGAACAAAGTGGTCTGATCGTGGCTATAGGCCGCTGGGTCCAAAAGGAGGCTTGCCGGCAAATTAAAGCCTGGCGCACAGAGCATGACTGGCCGTTGCCGGTAGCCATCAATGTCGCGGCCGGAGAGCTGCTGCAGCCCGGCTTTTCCGAAAGCCTTATTCAGCGAATGGAAGCTGACGGCATAGCGTCGGAGTTACTCTGGGTGGAGGTGACCGAATTCTCCCTGGTGAGTGATTGCCCCACGGTCGATCAAAACCTCGAGATGCTGAACAAGGCTATGATCAGGGTCAATATCGACGACTTCGGAACCGGCTATTCATCGCTGTCCTATTTGCGGCGCATGCCGATCAGCAGCCTCAAAATCGACCGCTCCTTTATCAGTGGCTTGCCCCACAACAAACACGAGCTGGCGCTTACCCGCTCGATTCTCAGCATGGCTTCGGATCTGGGACTGGGCACCGTTGCCGAGGGCATCGAAAACCAGCAGCAGTACGATTTTCTGCGCGACAACGGCTGCAAGATGGGGCAGGGCTTCCTTATGGCCCGCCCCCTAAAAGCCTCTCAGATTGCAGACTTGCGGGACCGGTCTCTGGTTTGAGACCGGTTTTTCAGCGCCATACATTAGGCCGATTTTTTAACTTTTCGCAGCTCCCCGCACATCATCGACAGGAAGTGGCTCGACAGTAGGTAAGCCTGGTCGACGGTGTTCGCCAGGTGCTCGGACTCCTTGCGCGCGTTTTCACTGTTGGACACCGAGTTGTCACCCAACTGCAGC
>CAZKCY010000116.1:0-7294 GCA_964551155.1 uncultured Marinimicrobium sp.
GGAGACCGTCTCCAGCATGGATGCTGGAGTCGAGCCTATAGGGACATATTCACGGCGTGTCTCCGAGTGCCTTACCCAACGACTGCCCCAAAAGCCAAATAAGAAATGGGGAATTCAGTCCTCTTTTGATTATCTTGGCTCTTTTTAATAAGCGCCGCGAATATGTTGTTTGACTTCACGTTCATAGAAGTCGTGCAGCTCTTTATGCAGCTCGTCTGACAGAGGCTCCAAAGCGCTGACCTTGGCGTTCTCTTTTACTTGGGCCGGCGAGCTGGCGCCCGGGATAATGCTGGTAACGGCATCCTGATCCAGCAACCAACGCATGGCCATCTGCGCCATGGTGTAGCCATGGGGCACCTTGCCTTCCAGCTGTCTTACCAGCTTGACCCCGGTTTCAAAAGGGATGCCGGCAAAAGTTTCACCCACGTTAAAGGCATCGCCATCGCGGTTGAAGTTGCGGTGGTCCGATTCGGCGAACTGGGTTTTCTCGGTGAACTTACCGCTCAGCATGCCGCTTGCCAGTGGCAGGCGCACGATTATGCCGATGTTGTTTTCCTGGGCTTTAGGCAGCAGCTCATCGCGCAGTTTTTGACGAAAGATGTTGTAGATCACCTGCAGAGAGGTCAGGTCTTTGTGCTCGGCGCAGATCAAGCCTTCTTCCACAGTTTCGACGCTGGCGCCGAAGTAGCTGATCAGGCCTTCCTGCTGGATGGTGCGCAACCAATCGAAAATTTCGCCGCGAGCCATAACTTCAGTGGGCACGCAGTGCAGCTGCAGCAGGTCGATGCAATCGGTCTTCAGGCGGTCCTGAGAGCGGCGCACGGCATCGCGCATATTGGTCAGGGAGTATTTGTCCGGATAGGTTTCTCCGCCGCGGCCGTATTTGGTGGCAATCACCGGGCGGTTGGAGCGCTTGCCCAGCAGCTCGCCCAGGTATTGTTCGCTGGCACCGCCGCCGTAGACATCGGCGGTGTCGAAAAAACGAATCTCGCTTTCCAGTGCCGCCTCGACGATTTGTTCGACGGTTTGTTCTTCGATGGGGCCGAAGTCTCCGCCCAGCTGCCAGCAGCCTAAACCGACTTCGCTAAGCTGTAGATTACTGTTGCCCAATTGACGAGTTTTCATAAGCGTTCCTCAGATTGTTCCGTCGATGGCTTTGTCGTTTAGCCGGCCATGCTAACAGTTTTTAGCAGTGAGTTCAGATCGCTGCAGCGGACTACTGGGTCAAACAGGCGGGATCGAAGGCGTATTCGCCCGTCAGCCAGTCGAGTAATTCGCGCGCGCGTGCCGAGCGATCGGCCAAGGGCCGGTAACGATCCCGCAAGTTTTTTTGCTGCTCGGGGGTCAGGCTGGTCAGGCCTTGATCCTGCAACAGCGGCAGATCCTCCAGCAGAAGCCGGGCAAGCTCGGGCTCGCACAGCTGATCGCAGGCTTCTATTAGAGCTTGTCCGGCGTCGTAGTTCTGGCCATGGCGATAGGCTCGGGGCAGGGTCGCCAATGGAATCTGCGACAAATAGGGCTGGTTCATGGGATTGACGGCATGGCCGGCGAGCAGGCCATCCAGCTGCGCCCGGTCTTCGCCGAAGGCTCGCAGACGCAAGTAGTTGCTCAGCCGGGCGCTGTCGTTGACCGGATAGTTGTCCCAGAGAAAGGGGCGGCGTTGCAACAGCTCAGTCACTTGTTTTAGGTGCGAGGCCGGGAAGCTGTCCGAGCAGACCTTTGGGCCGGTCCAGAAAATATCGATGGCCGGATCCATTCCCTTGCCCAGCCGTTCCCAATAGTCCGCAGGGCGACTGCCAAAAACCTGCTCCAGGATGGGATCGAAACTGTAATAGGTGGGGCAGAAGACAATCCGTTTAGCGCTGGTGGTGTCGGCAGCGACTTTGACCAGCTCGATTTGCTGCTGGGCCAGTTGCGGCAAATCGCCCCGCATGTCGTCGAACAGCAGGCACAGGATATCCGGCTGCAGCTTGTTCAGCGCCGCTACCTTGTCGCGCAGCTTGCGCCGGCTCTGGTCGCCCGGTTCGAGGTAGATCTCAAACGGGCTGAGCCCGATGCCGAAGTCGACTTGGTGCTGCCGATAGACCTCTCGCAAGGCTTTGAGTTGGGTCCAATCCGTTTGACTCCAGTCCTGTTCCCAGCAGCGCCGCAGGCAGGCGTCGCTTTTGGGGGCGTAAAGGTAAAACTGGTAACCCTCAGTGGCGAGAAAGCGCGCATAGTCGGCGCGAGCTTGCCAGGACCAGGGGCGGCCAAAAAAGCCTTCCATGATCCCAAGTGGCGTGGAATTCGTGCTTTGCACAGCGGTGATCTCCGAAAAATTAGAGCCTAGCTTACCCACCCAGGGCAGTATTGGAAAGCCGGGCGGCGGTCCTGTGGGACGGTGCTCCATAAGGCCTTGAGCCCAGGCGCGGCGCCATCCCCGGCGTGGTTGCGAATTGACACTTGGGGCCGAAGAGCCTATGATAGCCGGCTTTTCAAGCGCACCCATTATCTTGCTCGCCAGCGACGGCAACAGCGATTTACAGTTGCGCAGTTGGGCTGGTTCATCAAATACCCACTTAGCGATTGTTTAATCTGGGGGCACGGGCTAATAGCGGTCCGGCAGGTAGTGGTATGGCACCTTGTGTCGCTTTTCGCGTCGTCTTTTTATGAGTGGCGCCGGAAAACTCTCGCTGTTTTAGGCCAACCAACATCAAACCAGGCTGCTCGTTCAGCCCAGGGACCATAGAGGTATTTCATGGCAAGTCGTACTGAATTATCTAGCTGGCAGGCACTGAAGAAACACGCGCAGGAAATGCGCAGCCGACAGCTCAAAGATTTGTTCGCCGAAGACGAATCTCGTTTTGACCAATTCTCCCTCCAGTTACCCCAGTTCCTGTTTGATTACTCTAAGAACCTGATCACCCAAGATACCAAGGCCAAGTTGCTGGCATTGGCCGAGGAGACCGGCGTGGCGCAGTGGCGCGACAAGATGTTCGCCGCTGAGCATCTCAATCGCACCGAAGACCGGGCCGTCATGCACGTGGCGCTGCGCGATCAGTCTGGCGAACCGATCATGGTGGACGGCGAGGATGTACGCCCGGCGATTGAAGCCGAGCTGGAGCGGATGCGCAGCCTGGCAAATCGGGTGCGTTCGGGCGAGTGGCGCGGCTATACCGACAAGGCTATTACCGATGTGGTGAGCATTGGCATCGGCGGCTCCAATTTGGGCCCCTTGATGGTGACCGAAGCGCTCAAATCTTACAGCGACGACAAGCTGAAAAGCCACTATGTTTCCAACATAGATGGGGTTCAGATTGCCGAGGTGCTGGCCCAGGTTAACCCTGAGACTACCTTGTTTGTTATCGCCTCGAAAACCTTTACCACCCTCGAAACCATGACCAATGCGCGCACCGCGGAGAAATGGTTTCTGGAGGCGGCGGGCGATCGCAGCGTGATCAATCGCCACTTTGTGGCGATTTCCACCAACCGCACCAAGGTAAAAGAGTTTGGCGTTGCCGAAGAAAATATCTTTGATATGTGGGATTGGGTCGGCGGCCGCTTTTCGCTCTGGTCAGCCATAGGCTTGCCCATTGCCCTGCAGCTTGGCTACGAGGTTTTCGAAGAGATCCTCGCCGGCGCCTACGAAATGGACAAGCATTTCCAGGAAGCGCCTCTGGACCAGAACGCGCCGGTAATGCTGGCTCTGGTAGGGGTCTGGAACGGTAACTTCCTCGGTTATCGCGCTCATGCCTTGCTGGCTTATGATCAGTGCCTGCACCGGCTGCCTGCCTATATGCAGCAGGCTGAGATGGAAAGTAACGGCAAGTCGGTCAACTGGGCCGGCGAGCTTCTGGATTATAAGAGCTGCCCGCTGATTTGGGGTGAAGTGGGCATCAACGGTCAGCACGCTTTTTATCAGTTGCTGCACCAGGGTACCGACATCATACCCGCCGATTTTATCGGTTCGGTACACAGCACAGTGCCGGTAGAGGGGCATCACGATGCCTTGATGGCCAATTTCTTTGCTCAAAGCGAAGCAATGATGAAAGGCATCGACGCCGATCAGGTGCGTGAGGACTTGACCGCCAAAGGCTTGTCGCCCGAACGCGTCGAAGAGTTGGTGCCGCACAAAGTGCATCCCGGTAATCGTCCCACTAACACTCTGCTGCTCGATAAAGTCACACCCAAGTCCCTCGGTGCTCTGATCGCGCTCTATGAACACAAGATTTTTGTTCAGGGCATTATCTGGGAAGTGCACTCCTTCGATCAGTGGGGCGTGGAGTTGGGCAAAGTCCTGGCTTCGGGTATTCAGCCGGAGTTGGCGCCTGATGCAGCAATTAGCCCCAAACATGATGCCTCCACCCGGCATCTGATAGAATATTACAAAAGCGCCAGGCAACAGCGCTGACAAAACTTCCGCCTTCCCGAGCCGGCGCCTTTAGGCGCGGGCTTTGGCGCGCCGAATACTGGCTGCGCCCGGGCGGGCGAAGATCGATCATTGTCGGGCGGCAGCGTCCGCCGGTTGTGGTCACCGTGTTTAGATCGTCAAATTTGGAAGCCGAGCAAGGTCGCTTAATTGGTAATCTGGTGGTTGCGGGTTCAAAGCCTTGCGCTGCTTGTGTCAGTTGATGCCAATTCCTTGTATCCCCTTTACCCCCTCTGAGAAGGGTTTGTGTCGGTGGTCGGCTTGCCTACAGAATCTATGGTGCTGAAATGACTGACAAAAGACTCTCGGAAATTACCCAACGAATCATTGAGCGCAGCCGCGATACCCGGGCCGCCTACCTCGAAAAAATCGAGCGGATGCAGATCCAGGGGCCGTCCCGCAAGCGCTTGTCCTGCGGTAATTTCGCCCACGGTTTTGCCGGCATCACCGGGCCCGACAAAGCGGCTTTGGCCGAGGGTAATGCACCCAATTTGGGGGTGGTTTCCGCCTACAACGAGATGTTGTCGGCGCACCAGCCCTACGGCACCTACCTCGAACCGATTAAAGCCGCGGCCCAGTCGGTGGGTATGACCGCCCAGTTCGCTGGCGGTGTTCCGGCCATGTGTGATGGCGTGACCCAGGGCCGCGACGGTATGGATTTGTCGTTGTTCAGCCGCGATGTTATCGCTATGTCGACCGCCATTGCACTCTCCCACGATATGTTCGACGGTGCTTTGTGTCTTGGTATTTGCGACAAGATCGTGCCCGGCTTAATGATCGGCTCCCTGTCATTCGGTCATTTGCCCATAGTGTTTGTACCTGCGGGCCCCATGCCCACCGGTTTGCCCAATTCCGAAAAAGTGCGCGTGCGCCAGTTGTTCGCCGAAGGCAAGGTGGGTCGCGAAGAGCTGCTTAAGGCGGAGAGTGAGTCCTATCACAGCCCCGGGACCTGCACCTTCTACGGCACCGCCAACAGCAATCAGATGCTGATGGAAATGATGGGCATGCAGTTGCCGGGCAGCTCGTTTGTCAATCCAGGTACCCCCCTGCGCGAGGCGCTTACCGCCGAAGCGGTGATTCAGCTTTCTCGCAACACCGAAGCCGGCGATTATCTGCCTATGGCCGAAATTATTGATGAGAAAGCCATAATCAACGGTATGGTGGGATTGTTGGCAACCGGCGGCTCTACCAACCACGCCATGCACATAGTCGCCATCGCTCGGGCCGCTGGCGTTCAGATCAATTGGCAGGATTTGTCGGATCTGTCCGATATCATTCCGCTGATGTGTCACATTTACCCCAATGGTCTTGCGGACGTGAACGGTTTTCACGCGGCGGGCGGCATGGGTTACTTGATTCGCGAGCTACGCTCGGCCGGCCTGGTACACGACGATGTAAAAACCATCATGGGTAAAAACGGGCTTGCGCCATACTGTCTGGAGCCGGGGCTGGAAGACGGCAAGCTGGTCTGGAACGAAACTCCCAAAGACAGTCTTGATGACTCAGTGCTGCGCCCGGCGAACAAGGCCTTTAGCCCCACCGGCGGTATGAAGCTGCTTACCGGTAACATGGGCCGGTGTGTAATCAAGACTTCTGCGGTTAAAGAAAAGCATCGCAAGGTCAAGGCTCCGGCGGTGGTTTTCCACACCCAGGAAGCTCTGCAGGAAGCCTTCAAAAAAGGTGAACTCAATAAGGATCTAGTTGCTGTAGTTCGCTTTCAAGGACCGCGTGCCAACGGTATGCCGGAGCTTCACAAGCTGACGCCCGGTCTCGGGGTGCTCCAAGATCGCGGTTATCAAGTGGCACTGGTCACCGATGGCAGGATGTCCGGAGCCTCTGGTAAAATCCCCGCCGCCATTCACCTAACGCCGGAAGCCCTGGATGGCGGTCCCATAGCCTTGGTGCGCGATGGCGATATCATCGAGGTGGACGCCGAGAGCGGCAAGCTGGAGCTGTTGGTAGACGAGGCAGAATTGAAGTCTCGCAAGCCCGTGGAAGCCGATCTGACGCTGAACCACGAAGGCACCGGCCGGGAACTCTTTGCTCCGCTGCGTCGCACTGTGGGGCTCGCAGAAGAGGGCGCCACGGTTTTCGAATGGTAGCTTGATCTTTAAAGCCGGCTCCATTGAGTCGGCCCGCCGGACAGCCGAGCTGTCCGCACTCTACAAAAACCGAACACAAGGTTGATTTCATGCTGAAAGCATTTGATTTTGTCATATTCGGCGGTGCTGGCGATCTGGCATTGCGCAAGCTACTTCCGGGCCTCTACCGGGCGTATAGAAACGACGAGTTGCCGGCCGGAACCCGCATTTTTGGAATGTGCCGGCGTGAAAGCCAGGTGGAGGAATATCAGGACAATATTCGCGCTGCCGCCGAAAAGCATCTGCGCGCTGACGAATTTGACCGTGAGAGCTGGAACAAGTTTGCCGAGTGCGTCACGCCTGTGTTTCTCGATATTGCCGAGCGCGATGAGCATTGGGAAGCCTTTGCCAAGCTGTTGAACAATGGCAACGAGCGGCGCCTGTTTTATCTGGCGACGCCTCCGGGCGTGTTCAGCATTTGTTGTAAGAACCTTTCCGAATCTGGCTTGATTACCCCCGGGGCTCGAGTCGTGGTGGAAAAGCCCTTGGGCTACGATTACGAGTCAGCGGAAGAAATAAACTCGCAAATTGCCGAGTACTTTGAAGAGCGGGCGATTTTCCGTATCGACCATTACCTCGGCAAAGAAACTGTTCAGAACCTGCTGGCGCTGCGCTTTACCAACAGTATTTTCGAGAACATGTGGGATGCCAAGTCCATTGATCATGTGCAAATCAGTATTTCCGAAACTGTGGGTCTTGAAGGCCGAGCCAGCTTTTACGACGATGCCGGCGCGCTGCGCGACAT
>CAZKCY010000117.1:0-1302 GCA_964551155.1 uncultured Marinimicrobium sp.
ATATCGCGCAGATGCCGCGGAATAGTGCAGTGACCGTAATTCCACAGGATATTGGATTTGACCTTGCCGTTCTTGCTGCGGGTTGCGGGGAGGGTGATGATCGACCGCCCGCCGGGCAGAGCAAAAGCCTGGGAGACAAAATTGTACTGTCCGCCAACACCGCTGACCACTCGGCCGTCCTCGAGGCCGTCGGACACCACCGATCCATTCAGGGTGACCATCATGGCGCTATTTATAAAACGGGCGCCGGTACGGTGTTGGCGTTTTTGGTTTTCCAGTCCGATGCTGGTTTCGCCGCCAGCGGCCTCCGGAGAGTAGGGCGCACTGTTGTACAACTCATTGGTAAAAGAAACCGGCATCATGGCGATTTGCGCTCGAGTCTGTGGCGATAATTGCTCCAGCATTTCGTAGAATGCCGGGCTGCCGACAAAAAAAGCGCCGTGACAGATAGCGCCGCCCACTTGGCGGCGAATGATGTCGGCTTTGATCAATGCCAGGAAGCCTTCTACCAGCATTTCGGTCAAGCCGTAGAGCCCTTTATCGAAGCGTTCTTTATGAATCATGTCGGCCGGTTCACGGCCTTGATAGAGTGCGCCGATCAATTGATTAAACGCGCTGTTATCCTCATGGCGCAGCAACAAGCCTTTGCTGATCGCATCGCCGATGGAGCCGATGCCAATTTGTAAGGTTCCGCCGTCGGGAACCAGGCTGGCAACCTGTAGGCCTATGGCGTAATCGGTGGCATTGACTGGCTTGTGAGGTGGGCGGTAAAGCGGAAATTCGTAAACTGAATCCTCGAGAATATAGTCGAAATCGCTTGCGGGGCGGTCGGCCTCGCCGCCCATAAAGGGCAGGGCGCTGTTCACCTGGCCCACGCTGATCAGCTCTAAATCGCCAGACCGGCGCTGATCCAATAAGTCGGCGCTTATGTCCGGGTTGCAACTCAAGCTATAGCGACGGTTCCGGTCCGATTCGGACGGCGCCACTAGTTGCAGGATCACATTCACTCCCGCTCGAATCAGCGAGTTTAAAGCATGAGTGTAATTGACCGAAGTATAAGTCTGTTGCGCCAAAGGACTGCCGAGCCAGTTGCCAGCCTGTAAATAAAAATCCTGAATTTTGACGTTGTTGGGCAGATCGTTTTTGCGCATGTCCTGCGCGTATTCCAGCTTAGGGTAATCGTCGAACAAACGCTCGGATATAGGCTCAAGAAAACGTTTTTGCAACTCGTTGCCGGCTGCAGGCGCTTCCAGCGTCAAAGCGGTAAAAATGGTCAGAGATAGGTTGGAATCCTGGCGGGCG
>CAZKCY010000117.1:1312-7215 GCA_964551155.1 uncultured Marinimicrobium sp.
ATGGCTCCGCTGGACAGCACCCGGTACCACCACGGCGGGATCTCGTCGCGGGGGATCCTGGCGCGCGCGACGATAGAGCGCATTGATCAAGTGGTTGGCCTTGCCCAAGCCCAGCGGCAGGCCAACCACGATTTCCTTGCCTAGGCGCTCGAGCAATTCATCGACCAGCGCCTCGCAATCAGAGTAGACTTTGGGATCAGTCGGCATGGGGTTTTTGATTCCATCCCTCGTCGGGTTTGAAACGATCGCCGTACTCTTTGCTGAGCGATTCCAAACGTTTTTTGATCTCGTCGTAGCCGCGTTTGCGGGCGTAGTTCATGGGACCGCCGCGGAAAGGCGCAAAGCCGGTGCCGAAAATCATGGCACCGTCCAGAACTTCGGCATCACCGATGACCTCTTCACGGAGACACGCCACGCAAGCATTGAGCATGGGTAGTATCAAACGATCGAGCGTATCTTCCGGCGCCGACTCTGTGTCATCTTTTTTGTCGGGTTTGCCGTCTTTCCACTCGTAAAGACCCTTGCCGGTTTTGCGCCCCAGATCGCCGTTTTCCACTTTCTTGCGCAGCCACTCGGGAGAGTCGGGCATGTCGGTATCGAGACGATCGCGCAGCATATCCGCGACTCCGAGGCAAATGTCCAAACCTACTTGATCGGCTAATTCGATTGGCCCCATGGGCATACCGAAATCCAAAGCCACTTTGTCGATGCTTTCGGCCGGCACACCTTCGTCCAGCAGAGCCAAGGCTTCTACCAGATAGGGGGTCAGGGCGCGGTTAACCAGAAAGCCCGGCGCGCTGGTAACCGGTGCGGGCAGCTTTGAAATCTGTCCGACAAAACGGCGCGCCCGTGCCAGAGTCGCTTCACTCACCTTCGAATGCTGCACCACTTCCACCAGCTCCATTAGTGCGACCGGGTTGAAGAAATGCACACCCGCTAAACGGCTTGGATCTTTCAAGCCTTCCTGCAGTTTTTCCAAGGGTATGCTGGAGGTATTGGTGGCGAGAATGGCGCCGTCTTTAAGCTTAGGTTCAACCTCTTCGTAGACCTTATGCTTGATTTCGGTTTTTTCCGGCACCGCTTCGAGCACCATATCGGCCTGGCTGATCCCAGAGTTATGAAAATCGGGGATCAAGCGGTCCAGAACGTCGCGAGTGTCAGCGCTGGAGAGATGTTTCTTTTGACACAGTTTGGCAGTTTTGCCAATGGCTTCGGCGATCACCTTTGGCTGAGTGTCGAACAGCGTCACTTTCAGACCTTTGAGCGCACACCAGCCGGCGATATCGCCACCCATAGCGCCAGCGCCTATGACGTGAATGTGTTTAATTGGATCCGGACGCTCGTCTTGATCTTTTTCCTTAAGATTGCCCAGAGCCTTCATTTTTTCGCGCAGGAAGAATACCCGTACCAGGTTGCGCGAGGTTTCGCTGACCAGCAGCCGGGCAAAGGATTCTACTTCCTCTTCCAACATTTCCTTGGAATCATCGCCGTGCTCTTCCCAGAGGGAAATCAGCGCCTCTGGAGCCGGGTAGTGTTTGGGCGGTGCCTTTTTTGCAGCTTGAGCGCGCATTTTTTTACCGGCAAGCTTGCGCACCCAGCTGAGCTTAAACACCTTACCGCGCCAGCCGTTGTCCCGCTGTTTAAGTTTGCCCGCCAGAGCGGCTTCAATGGCGTTCTCCAAGTGCCGCTCTTCCACCAGAGCATCCACCAGGCCCTGCGCCTTGGCCTTCTTGTCGCGGCTGGGCTTGCCGGTCAGCATCATGGTCATGGCGGCCAGGGGGTCGATCAAATCAATCAAGCGGCCGGTAGCTCCCAGGCCGGGGTGAATACCCAGCATGATTTCCGGAGTGCCCAGAGAAGCGCCTGGTACTGCCAGGCGATAGTCGCAGCACAGCGCCAGTTCGAGGCCGCCGCCCAGAGCCTGGCCGTGAATCACGGCGATGGTGGTGCAGGGCAGGTCTACCAGTTTTTGGACTATGGCATGAGCTTTGCCAAGTTTTTCCTCAATCTCTTCTTCGTTTTCGAGGTCGCGGAATTCCTTGATGTCCGCACCCACACAAAAACTGCTTTCCTTGGCCGAGCGAATCACCAAGCCCTTGGGGCGATCTTCGTGCAACTGGTCGAGAATTTCGTCAAGTTCCTTTAAGACATCTTCGGAAAGTACATTGACGCTTGAGTCTTTCTTGTCCATCAGGAGCCAGGCAACGTCCTTGTCGTCACGCGCCAGTTGCCAGTTGTCCCACTGATCGGAACTCGGGGCCGAGGCGCCGCCCTCGGCTTCGGCGTCCTTGAAAGGCCCCAGTTGAGTGCTGCGGGCCGAAAGTACGGAATATACGGTATCGGTCATCTCAGCTCATCTCCTATAGAGTTTCGATCAGCATGGCGCCGGATTGGCCGCCGCCAATACATTCTGTGGCAATGCCGCGTTTTAGCCCCTTGCGGTGCATGGCATTGATCAAGTGCAGCACAATGCGGTTGCCGCTGGTGCCGACAGGATGCCCAAGGCTGACCCCGCCGCCGTCAACGTTGAGTTTTTCACGATCAATACGGCCCATGGGCTTATCCAGGCCCAAAGCCAAACGGCTAAATTCCGGATCCTCCCAGGCGGCCAGGCAGGAGAGCACCTGGGCGGCAAAGGCCTCGTTGATTTCCCACAGGTCGATATCGTCAAGGCCGTAGTTGGCCCGCTTGAGCAGTTCAGTGGAGCTCAACACCGGGCCGAGCCCCATAATTTCGGGATCGAGAGCCGACCACTGGCTGTCGCGGATAACCGCGCGAGGTTTGAGATTGTGCTTTTTCACCGCCTCTTCTGAGGCCAAAATAACCCAGGAGGCGCCGTCGGTAATCTGGGAGCTGTTGCCCGCAGTGACCTTGCCATAGGGGCGCTCAAATACCGGCTTGAGTTTGGCCAAATCCTCCATCGAACTGTCAGGCCTAACCCCGTCGTCGGCTTCGAACATCTTGCCATCGCGACTGATCGCAGGCACCACCTCATCCTCCAGCCAGCCTTCTTCCTGGGCCTTGGCCAGGCGATGGTGGCTGGATACCGCGTATTCGTCGGCTTGCTCACGAGTAACATTGAACAGATGGGCAATCACTTCCGCCGTCTGGCCCATGTTCAGCTCAACAATCGGGTCGGTCAGCCCTTTCTCGAGACCTATCACGGGCTTGAAGTCGCCTGGGCGAAAGCCCTTCAGGGCCTTAAGTTTAGCGCCTATGGACTTAGCTCGCTGGAAGTCCGCGAGCCAATTTACCGCTTTCTGCTGCAACATCAGAGGTGAGTGACTCAGAGCCTCGGCGCCGCCGGCCAGAATCAGATCCGAACTGCCGTCCCGAATATATTTGAAAGCGGTATCAATTGACTGCATACCGGAGCCGCAGTTGATTTGCACGGTAAAAGCCGGCATGGCAGTTCCCATTCCCAAGCGCAAAGCGGCTACACGGGCGGGGTTCATTTCTTCGGAAATAACGTTAACACAGCCCAGAATCACTTGGTCGAAGGCGTCCGGCGGCAGATTTTGTCGCATCAGTAACGGACGACCACACTGAACTGCCAGATCGACCGGCGTAAAAGGCCCGGGTTTGCCCCGTGCTTTCAAGAAGGGCGTTCGCGCGCCATCGACGATATAAACCGGTGGGTGATCAGAAGTCGAAGATTGAGATTTGCTGGCCATGTAGTATTCCTCTACCGAGTGAATGGCTGCGAAAAGTGTCTTTCCTTATTAACAGCATAAGACTTATGCGGCTTTCTGCCAACCGGCAGCCCTTGTGATGGCTTTAGGCGGCTTAGCATGCGCTGATTTGGCGCATAACTTCCTCTTTTCAGTATTTTCGCAAGTCTCTGCTACACTAAAAATGTGTTTGGGAAAGAAATCCCTTAGCTGATTCCGAGCAACGTTTGCTCTAAACAGGCTTCAAAATTGGTACATGAATAATTGATACATGAATTTAGAACTGGGAAAGGAGGCTAGTATGCAAGTCAAAGAGTTGATGACTCCCAAGCCAGAATACCTGGAAGTCGACCGGCCGATTCGCGAAGCGGCTATGCGAATGCTAGAGGAAGACCGGGGCTTCGTTCCGATTTCCGAGAAAGAGAAGTTAGTCGGTGTCTTGACTGATCGCGATATTGCCTTACGTGCTCTGGCCGATGGCAAGGATCCAAACGAAAAAGTCGGTACCATTATGACAGGTAAGGTGCTGTATTGTTATCAAGACGATGACATTACCGACGTTCTGCAAAATATGACCCAGATGAACGTTCAGCGTTTAGTTGTTTTGAACAATGAGAAGAACAAGGATTTCGTCGGTATCGTGAGTCTGAGTGATATTGCCGACAGCTGCGGCGAAAAGGACGTAGATTTGATGCGGCGCGTCGTAAACTGCTGCAAGCACTATCATTAAGCCGGTAAATTTAAAAAATCGTTCGCGGTAAAAATTCCGCTCAAGGATCGGCACCAGCCAAAAAGCCGGTCGCCTTATACGCGACCGGCTTTTTAGTTTTTGGAGCAAAAGGCTTATCTGAGTAACAGCAGCGGAACCTGAGAGCTGCTCAACATTTTAGCGGTAGTACTCCCAAAAAGCAGTTCCCGCAAACGGCTGTGACCAAAGGCGCCCATGACCGTCATATCAATCCTTTTCTCGCGCTGATATTCCAGCAATGCGGTTTCGACATCGCCTCGCAAGGTTTGGGTTTCCACTTCCAGTCCAGCGTCTTCCAGGGTTTTGGCAGCCGCCTCGAGAAAAGTCACATCTTCTTTAGAGTTCTTGGTAACGTGCACCAGAGAGCAGTGCATGCCCTTATACAGTGGGCTGGTTGCTACCATTTCCAAAGCTTTCTGCGCAGCGTCACCGTCATCGTAAGCCAACATAATACGCTTGGGCGGTTCGGAGAAAGGGCGGTTAACGACCAGTACCGGGCGGTGCATGTTGCGAATCACGGTTTCCAGCTGCGCGCCTATTTGGTTTTGTTTTTCTTCGTGGTCCTCACCTCGAACGCCCAGAACCAACACCCGAATCTCTTCTTCCATTTCTACCAGAGAGTCAGCCAGAGTGCCGTGACGCTGCAGGCTGGTCGGATCCACCGCGTCTTGCCGAAGAGCACGCTCACGGGCATTTTCTAGCATCGCCTTGCCCTGTTCCATTAGTAACTTATTGGATTTTGCCTCTAGCTCGGTTAGCTCCTCCAGTAGGCTTTCTCGAGTGCCCAGACCAATATTGCCGCTGAGATTGGAGCCCGGTGTCTGGCGGTGCTCAATATTGTGTAGCAGCTTAAGTGGGTTCTGGACGGTGCGCGACGCCCAGGCCGCGTAATCCACCACCGACTCGGTGAAGGTGGAACCATCGATACAGGCCAATACTGTAGTTCTTATATTATTCATCAGTGTCCTCCCAGGACCTTGTCGATCTCTTCCGGTTTGTCGAGTACACCAAAGCGGTCAACAATGGTGGCGCTGGCTTCGTTAAGTCCGATCAATTCCACATCGGCGCCTTCGCGGCGAAACTTCAATACCACCCGATCGAGTGCACCCACTGCTGAAATGTCCCAGAAATGCGCACGGCTCAAATCGATAACCACCGTATCCAAAGCCTCGCGGAAATCAAAACGGGAGGAAAACTTGGCGGCCGAATTGAAAAACACCTGGCCCACCACCTTATAGGTGCGTTTGGTGCCTGTTTCGTCCAGCTCTGAAGCCACATACATAAAGTGGCTGACTTTGTTGGCAAAAAACAACGAAGCCAACAATACCCCAACCAGCACACCGTAAGCCAGATTGTGCGTAGCGACAACTACGACCACGGTTGCTACCATCACCACGTTGGTGGACATGGGATGCTTCTTTAAATCAATAATCGAGCTCCAGCTGAAGGTGCCGATCGAGACCATGATCATCACCGCCACCAGC
>CAZKCY010000118.1:0-7187 GCA_964551155.1 uncultured Marinimicrobium sp.
TCCGAGTGAAGTCGTGCGCCTGGACGAGGACGACCCCTATCTGGTGGTTGCTGCCGACAAAGGCACGGCGACATTCTCCGACATCGCCAACGAAATTTCTCTGGAATACCGGCACTGGCTGGGCGATGCCTTTGCCTCCGGCGGTAGCCAAGGCTATGACCATAAGGCTATGGGTATTACCGCACGCGGTGCCTGGGTGGCTGTGCAGCGGCATTTTCGAGAGCGAGGCCGTGATATTCAAAAAGAGGATTTTACCGTTGTCGGTATCGGCGATATGGGTGGCGACGTCTTTGGCAATGGCATGTTGCTATCCGAACACATTTGCCTGACCGCGGCCTTTAACCATTTACATATTTTTATTGACCCCAACCCCGACGCCAAAGCCAGTTTCAAGGAACGCCAACGCTTGTTCAACGAGCCGCGCAGCAGCTGGGCAGATTACAAGTCTGAGTTGATCAGCAAAGGCGGTGGTATTTTCGAGCGCTCCGCCAAATCGATTTCGATTACCCCGGAAATGCGCGAGCGGTTTGCGATAGAGGCCAACAAACTAACCCCCAATGAGTTGATTCACGCCTTGTTAAAAGCGCCGACGGATTTGCTCTGGAATGGCGGTATCGGCACTTATGTGAAAGCCAGCAGCGAAGCACACGCCGAAGTGGGCGACAAAGCCAACGACAGTGTGAGAGTCAATGGAAGTGAATTGCGCTGCCTGGTGATAGGCGAGGGCGGCAACCTCGGTATGACTCAAAAAGGCCGGGTTGAGTATTCGCTGAACGGCGGGGCTTGCAACACCGATTTTATCGACAACGCTGCCGGAGTGGATTGTTCCGATCACGAAGTCAATATCAAGATTTTGCTGAACGAGGTTATGGAAAACGGCGACTTGACCGAGAAGCAGCGCAACAAGTTTCTGGCTTCCATGACCGAAAATGTCGCGGGTTTGGTGTTGGATAACAATTATCGTCAGACTCAGGCTATTAGTCTTGCGGAAACCGATAGCCTGCGCCGCAGTGCCGAGTATCAAAGGGTGATGAACACCTGGCAAGCCCAGGGGCGCTTGGATCGGCAGTTGGAACATTTGCCCGAGGATGAAATCCTGGCTGAACGCCAGGCTCAGGGGCATGGTTTGACCCGCCCGGAGCTGGCAATTCTGATTTCCTATGCCAAGGTCATTTTGAAAAACGATCTGGCGGAAGCGGATATCGCCAGCGACCAATATATGGCCCAGTTTGCCCACAACGCCTTTCCGGACAAACTGCGGAAAAAGTACGCCGACTGGATCGACCGGCACCGCTTGAAGCGAGAATTGGTGGCAACCCAGGTTGCCAATGATCTGGTCAACAATATGGGCATCAGTTTTGCTCAGCGCTTGATTGACTCCACGGGTGTGGGCGCGGGGGACATGGCCAAAGCTTATGTGATCGCCCGGGATATCTATCGCTTGTCTGATAACTGGGACGCGCTCGAGAAGCTCGATTACAAGGTGGCATCGGAAGTACAGATGGAGTTGATGACTACCATGATGCGCCGAGTCAGAAGAGCCGCGCGCTGGTTTTTGCGCAATCGGCGCAGGCACTTGCAGCCCGCCGAAGATGTGGCTCACTTTGCGCCCGCCATTGAGGAGCTAACTCGCAATTTACCTGACTTGCTGCGCGGTGAAGCATTAAACGAATGGCTGGAGCGCTGTCAACAATTGAGCGAGGCCGGGATACCCGAAAAGTTGATTCCTCATGTGGCGCCGCCCGGTCATTTGTACAGTGGCTTGAGCATTGTCGAGGCGAACCGCAAGGTGGACGCTGAGCTGATGGTGGTGGCTCATATGTATTTCAGCTTGGCGGAGAAGCTGAACCTACACGGATTTGCGCGCCAGATTTCAGAAGCCAATGTGGAAAATTACTGGCAGGCCATGGCACGTGAGACTTATCTCGATGATTTGGAATCCCAGCTGCGTACTCTGACTGTGGCCTTATGCCGGTTTGTCGAGAGCAAAAAAGGTTCAGGAAAAGGTGTCGCGCAGGAGGCAGACCGGATAATTGCCCGCTGGCAACAGCAACACGCTTCCTTGGTAGAGCGTTGGAATACTATGGCCAGCGAAGTTAGAGGCAGCAGTGGCAGTGATTTTGCCATCTTTTCGGTGGCTCTGCGCGAGCTGCTCGATTTGGTGCAAATTACCCAGCACACTGAAGTTTTGGAAGAGTTCGACGACGCGCAAGATTGAGAAGAGGTTCATTGCTCGGGGTCGGCTCTAGTCAGGCCCTGAGCGCCCCGGTTCAAGAATGTCTGCTATCTTGAGTCATATAAAGACAAAATTGAGAGTTACAAACTGGGCGGGTAGAGCCGGCATAGCGAACGAGCTCGACTCTGAATTCCTTAGATGAACCCCATACCGAATCCAGGGAGACGATTATGACGCAACCAAAACTGAAAAATTCTGAACTGTTTCGCCAAGCTTGTTTTGTCGGCGGTGAATGGATTGAAGCAAGTAGTGGCGAAACCTTGGAGGTGGACAACCCCGCCAATGGCGAGATCATCGGTAAGGTGCCCAACTTTAATGGCAAGGACACCGCCTTGGCAATTGCCAAGGCCGATAAGGGCTTTGAAGTGTGGCGCAAGAAAACCGCCAACGAAAGAAGCGAGCTACTGTATCGCTGGTACGAGCTGATGCAAGAGCACGAGGAGGATCTGGCTACCATCATGACTCTGGAGCAGGGCAAACCGCTCGCTGAATCCAAAGGCGAAGTTAAGTACGCCGGCTCCTTTTTCAAATGGTTTGCCGAAGAAGCGCGCCGCGCTTATGGCGAAACCATTCCGGGTGCCAAGCCTGACCAACATATAGTCGTGGTACGACAGCCGGTGGGGGTTTCGGTCGCCATTACCCCCTGGAACTTTCCCGCCGCCATGATTACCCGCAAGGCTGGGGCCGCTTTGGCTGCCGGCTGTTCGATGGTGGTTAAGCCTGCTGAAGCCACTCCCTATACCGCGCTGGCCTTGGCACATTTGAGTAAAGAAGCCGGCATTCCCGATGGAGTCTTCAACGTGGTAACCGGCAAACCCAAGGAAATTGGCGAGGCGTTTACCAGCAGCCCGGTGGTGCGCAAACTCAGTTTTACCGGCTCAACCGCCGTGGGACGCAAGCTAATGGCCCAGTGCGCTGAACATGTGCAGAAAGTTTCTCTAGAGCTGGGCGGCAACGCGCCTTTTATTGTGTTCGACGATGCCGATTTGGATCGCGCGGTGGAAGGTTTGATGGCTTCCAAATTCCGCAACACCGGCCAGACTTGCGTCTGTGCCAACCGCGTTTTGGTACAGGACAGTGTGCACGATGAATTCTTAAAGAAGCTCGACGAAGCCATGCAAAAACTTAAAGTGGGTGATGGCTTCGAAGAGGGGGTAAATCAGTCGGCTTTGATCAACAAAGCCGCGGTGGAGAAAGTCGTCAATCATTATCAAGACGCTCTAAGCAAGGGTGCTCAACGTTACAGCGGCCCCGCGCCCGAGGGCAAAAATGGCAACTATGTAGAGCCAGTCATGCTGACCGGCATTACCCCGGACATGCAGATGTGCCACGAAGAAACCTTTGGGCCATTGGTCGGCATTATGCGCTTTAGCAGCGAAGAGGAAGCCATAAAAATCGCCAACGATACGCCCTACGGCCTGGCTTCCTATTTCTATAGCCGCGACGTGCACCGCGTCTGGCGCGTGTCCGATGCTCTGGAAAGTGGCATTGTCGGGGTTAACGAGGGCGCGATTTCGAATCCCATGGCGCCGTTCGGCGGGGTAAAGGCGTCGGGCCTGGGCCGCGAAGGTTCCCGCCACGGTATGGAGGAATATCAGGAAATCAAATATCTGTGTATGGGAGGCGAGTAAGTGGCGGTGACCAAGAGGCTGGCGCTGATGCCTGGCGATGGCATCGGCACCGAAGTTATGGACTCGGCCGAGCAGCTGCTCGTGGCGTTGCGCGATAAGTTTGGGCTGGCTTTGGAATGGGAAACCTTGCCTTGGCCGAGCACCAACTGGCATAAAGAAAACGGCGAGATGATGCCCGGCGACGCGCTCGAACGAGTTAAAAGTTACGATGCGCTGTTATTGGGCGCGTTGGGAGACCCCGGACCCACCCGCGATCGTGAGCGCTATAAACTGCCCGACGGTATTTCGCTGGCGCCGCTACTAACCTTTCGCAAAGGCCTGGATCTATGGGCCTGTGAGCGGCCAGCGCGACTGCTTGAAGGTGCGCCCCAATACCTGGCCGATGAACGCGCTCGCGATGTGGATATGCTGGTGATTCGGGAAAACAGCGAAGGCGAATACGTCAATCAAGGCGGGCGGTTGCACAAGGGTACCGAGTTTGAAGTGGCCACTCAGCTGGAAGTATTTACCCGCCCGGCGACTGAGCGCCTGATCCGTCACGCCTTTCAGCGTGCCAGCGACAGGCGCGAGCAGCGCCGGAAAGAAAATCGCCCGCTTAAGTTCGCCTGCGACCGCTCCGATGAGGCCGATTCCCAGGTCTGTCTGATTACCAAGCGCAACGCGCTGCCGGCTTGGGGTGAAATGTATTGCGAAGTCTTCGATCAGATTGCGGGTGAGTTTCCCGACATAGGGGTGCATCACGAGTTGGTGGATGCCGCCTGTATGAAGTTTGTTCAAGCGCCCTGGCAATTCGATGTGGTGGTGGCCAGCAATTTGCAAGGTGATATTTTAACGGATCTCGCAGCGGTGCTGGCCGGTGGCTTGGGGGTTGCGCCTTCGTGCAATATCAATCCGGCCAATCGCGACATACCGGCGCTATTTGAACCCACTCACGGGAGCGCGCCGGATATCGCCGGCCAGGGGATCGCCAATCCTACGGCCATGTTGTTGACTGCCGCCATGATGTTGGAGTGGCTGCATCTCGCCGAGCCGAGCGAGGCGTTGCGCAAAGCGGTAGCGGCCGATTTGCTCGCCAGCGGGCAAAAAGGCAAGCGCACCACCGAAGAGATTACCCGCTCAATAATCGAGCGATTGTGATCTGAGTCGTTCCAGCTCGAGTCCTGTTTCGCATAGACTCGACGCACAGGCGCAATCTATTTGAATTGTGAGGGCAATTTTTTCTTTCGGGCAACAACCGGTTGCGTCCGACATCGATAGACACAGGAGTGTTTCCATGAGCCATTTGTCACCCTTGATAAAACAAGCGACCCGAGTGTGTGCCGACCACGGCGAGGGTAGCTGGCTGTACGATACCGAAGGAAAGGTTTATCTCGATTTTACTTCGGGCATAGGCGTTACCAGCACCGGCCATAGTCATCCTAAAGTGGTTGAGGCGGCACGCGAGCAAGTGGGTAAAATCATTCACGCTCAGTACACCACCGTAACTCACGAACCCTTGCTGAAGCTTAGCGATAAGCTGGCCGAAGTCATGCCCAATGGATTGAATTCGGTGGCCTTTAGTAACTCTGGCTCAGAGGCGGTGGAAACCGCCATGCGCCTAGCCCGACACGCTACCGGGCGCTCCAATATCATCACCTTTCACGGTGGCTTTCATGGGCGCACCATGGCCGCCGCCTCATTCACGACTTCCGGCACCAAGGTGCGCACCGGCTTTCACCCGATGATGGCCGGTGTGGTGGTCGCGCCTTTCCCCCATTGTTATCGCTACGGTTGGGATGAGAAGACCACCACCGAATTTTGTTTGAATGAGCTGGATGAAATTCTGCGCACTCATACCGCGCCTCTGGATACCGCTGCCATGCTGATCGAGCCAGTGCAGGGTGAGTACGGTTACTACCCGGCCAACAAGGCCTTTATGCAAGGACTTCAAGAGCGCTGTAGAAAACATGGCATAGTGTTGATTGCCGATGAAATCCAGGCCGGTTACGGCCGCACCGGTAAATTCTGGGCCCACGAGCATTTTGAAATTGACCCAGACATAGTGATTACCGCCAAAGGTCTCGCCAGTGGTTTTCCAATTTCGGCCATTGGGGCGTCAGAAGAGCTTATGAACAAGGGCTTGGCCGGCTCTCAAGGCGGCACCTATGGCGCCAATGCGGTTGCCTGCGCCGCCGCGCTGGCGACCCTGGAAGTCATCAAAGAAGAACAACTGGTAAAAAATGCCGCTGAACGCGGCGCGCAACTTCTGGAGCGCCTGGATGCATTTAAGCAGGAGTACGCTTGGATCGATGAAATTCGAGGCAAAGGTCTGATGCTTGGCATGGAGATCGCCAACGGCCCTCAAAGAGCCCGCCCCGATATTGCGGAGAAGTTGGCCACCGCCGCTGAAGATCTTGGATTGCTGCTGCTGCGCTGCGGTACCCAGGGGCAGATTGTACGCTGGTTGCCACCGCTGGTGGTCACCAAAGAAGAAGTCGATGACGCCGCCGATCGATTTGGTAAAGCACTGGAGAAGATTTCGGAAACCTTATGACTCGAGTATTAGTTTTAACCGCTGAAGACGAAGCCGAACTGCCGGGCCTGGAACAACTGCCGAACTCGGTACGAGTGGAGTATGCCCGCGATGAAGAAGCGCTGCGGCGCGGACTGCAATGGGCCGATATTCTGGTGGTCACCGATTTTCGTTCGGGCATGATCGAGCGCTGCTGGCCCGACCAGCCCAGCGTTCGCTGGGTGCACGCCACCAGCGCCGGTGTGGATGCGCTGATGTTTCCGGCCCTGGTAGATAGCGATATACCCATCACCAACGCCAGGGGTATTTTCAATCGCGGTATCGCCGAATATGTGCTGGGCGCTATTTTGATGTTTGCCAAAGATACTTTGGGCAATCTGCACTATCAGCGTCAACATCGCTGGCAGCACCGGGAAACTCGACTCATCGATAAGCAACAGGCGCTGATTGTGGGCGCTGGTTCGATCGGTACCACCGTGGGACAGTTGCTCGCCAATGTAGGTATGGACGTTGTCGGCACCGCGCGCAGCGCTCGCGAAGTGGAAGGGTTCAGTGCCGTGCACGCTCAGGAACAAATGCACGAATTGCTTCCGCATGCCGATTACGTGATTGTTACCGCGCCTCTGACGCCCGCTACCGAAGGCCTGTTCGATGAGCGGGCCTTCGCTTTGATGAAACCCTCCGCGCATTTTATCAATGTCGGGCGCGGCCCGATTATGCAGACCCATGCGTTGTTCGATGCTTTGAATAATGGCGTGATCGCCGGAGCGGCGTTGGATGTATTCGAGGAGGAACCCTTACCGGAGGA
>CAZKCY010000119.1:0-7184 GCA_964551155.1 uncultured Marinimicrobium sp.
CATGTTTCTCCGCTTTGCTGGCATCACCCCAAGGATGTCAGTGCTTGGTACCGGCACTCACCTTGAGTCGCCGGTTTTTTTATGCCCAGGGATCTTGTGTTCTTTTCTTACTTTCGGGGCAGTCGTTGGGTAAGGGCGTAGCGCAGCGGTATAAACTGACCGTAAACCTGGTCCACTTCGCGCTCCCGGCGCTTCGGGACACTTCCCACATCCATGTGGGGCGTCCATGGGGCTCGACTTCGGGGCGCCGAACCGCAGCCTCCCTGCTGGAGACGGTCTCCGAGCCCCTCACCCAACGCCTACCGGCCACCCGGTGCCACTAAGCTCAAGCCCAAAGCAAGCTTGTCAAAAAGCGGCGGGCCGTGCCCACCCTACGGGAGGAGTGCCGCCATGTAGGGTGGGCACCGCCCACCGTTCAGGCTCGATGGCGCAACAAAGCAAGGGGCATGTACCCGAATCTCGCTTTTGATTTCCAAGCTACGAAGTGCCGGAGGGTCAGAAGGGTTTGGGGAGCTTTCTTCAGGAGCGTGCGCAGCAGGGAAGCTGCGCTCGAGTCTACAGGGAGGTATTCACGACGTCTCCTGAAGGAAGATCGCCAAAGCCTGCCCCGCAAAGTGGAAAAGAGCACAAAACCCTAAAGCAGCGAGATTTGCTATGCATCAGACTCGCGAGCTTGCGGGTCCATGTCTGGGGACTCGGGGTTGGTGGCTTCATCCAAACTCAACCACTCCTGCAGCTTGCGCTTAAGCTCATCCACCCCGGTGCGCTTCAGAGATGAAAAACACTGAGCTGTCACCTGATCCGCGATCCCCGCCTCCTGCATCTGCTTGCGCACCGCCAGCAGCGTCGCATTGGCGGGGCCGCGCTTCAGCTTATCGGCCTTGGTCAGCAGAATATGCACCGGCATACCGGCCTCGGCCGCCCAATTGATCATCAGCGCATCGAACTCCTGCATTGGATGGCGAATATCCATCATCAACACCAGGCCTTTCAGGCACTGCCGTTCGTGCAGATACTCCGACAGATTGCGCTGCCACTGCTCCTTCATATCCCGGCCCACTTTGGCATAGCCGTAGCCGGGCAAATCCACGATTCGCTGATCCTCCCCCAAACTGAAAAAGTTGATCAGCTGAGTCCGGCCCGGCGTTTTACTGGTGCGGGCCAGTTTGCTGTTATGGGTCAGAGTATTGATCGCGCTCGACTTACCGGCGTTGGAGCGGCCGGCGAAGGCGACTTCGGCGCCGCTCTCGGGCGGGCACTCTCGGATACTGGGGGCACTTTGCGTGAAAGCAGCCTGGTGAAAATTTATTTCGCGTGCCATAAAGCCCTGCAAATTGCTGTGTTATCCAATATAATGCGCGGTGCCCGAAGCGGATAGACGACTTCGGGGCACCGATTGTAGCCCGAACTGACTGAACCGGGTCAAAAATAATTGTCATTACAGGTTAGCCGATGAAATATTTAGTAAAGCATTTGCTCGTTGCGCTGGGCGCATTGGTCGTAGCACAGGGTGCGAGTGCCGCTGGCGATCCGGAAGCGGGCGCAGACAAAGTGTCCATGTGTGCCGCCTGTCATGGTGCCGACGGCAACAGCCCAGCGCCCTCTTTCCCGAAAATCGCCGGCCTGGGTGAGAAGTACCTGCTCAAGCAGCTGGAAGACATTCGCGCTTGGGATAAAGCCTCGGGTGACGCAAAAGCCACTACCGGTCGCCAGGTTCCCCAGATGACCGGCATGCTTCAGGGCTTGAGCGATCAAGACCTGGCCGATATAGCCGCTTACTACGCCGAACAGACCATGCAGCTGACTGGCGCCGAGGAGATGCAGGTCCAAGTCAACTCCGGGGAAATGGTCGATGGGCTAGAGCTGGGTGAGAAGATATACCGCGCCGGCAACATGGAAACCGGTGTACCCGCCTGTACCGGCTGCCACGCCCCCAACGGTGAAGGCAATGAGCCCGCCGGTTTCGCGCGTTTGGGTGGTCAGTACCCCGAGTATATAGGCGCCCAGTTGCGCGCTTTCCGCGCTGGCGAGCGTACCAACGACGAAAACATGATCATGCGCCTGACGGCCAAGCATATGAGCGATGCTGAAATCGACGCTGTGGCCAACTACATTGGCGGTTTGAACTGATTGCCGGTCCCCTTTGGCTTTCCCGGCAAAAAGTTGGGCCGGAGCTGAAGGAACTTGTCGCTGGCGATAAGCTCTCATAGCTAGCCAACCGAATCGAACCGGAAAACTGAACTGGAGATAATTATGCGCATATTGGCGGGCCTTCTCGCTCTGACCCTCTCGCTGGCGGCATCCGCGCAAGAAGCGGGCACCACCTCCGCGGCCACCGTGCCCGACTACCGCGCCGGAGAGCACTACGAAGTGCTGGCCGAGCCGGTTGCCACCACGGTTCCGGATAAAATCGAAGTGATGGAAATTTTTGCCTACACCTGCGGCCACTGCTTCAACTTCGAGCCGCTGCTGCAAGCCTGGGAGAAAGAGCAACCCGAAGATGTGGCGGTAGTTTCCACTCCAGCTATCTGGAATCGGCAAATGGAAGCCTATGCGCGCGGTTTCTACACCGCCAAAGCTATGGGCCTCTATGACCAGGTGCATATGCCGGTGTTCACCGCCCTGCATCAGGAAGGCAAGCAGTTGCCCACCGCCGAAGCCTGGGCCGACTTCCTGGCGGAATACGGCGCGGATCGCGAAAAAGCGCTAAAAACCTTCACTTCTTGGGGCGTCACCCAAAAAGTTAGTCAGGCCGATCAGCGGGTACGCAACTATAAGATAACCGGCACACCCGAGCTGGTTGTCGAAGGCAAATACCGCATCAGCGCTAAAATGGCCGGCAGCCACGCCGAGATGCTACGAGTAGCCGACTTTCTGGTGAACAAGGAGCGTGAGGGCAGTTAAGCTCGATCTCTTCTCAGTTTTTGAAAAAGCCCGCTTTAGCGGGCTTTTTTTATGATTTCTGGGCTTTAGACGCCAGAGGCATCGGATATACTCAGGACATCGTAGTCTTGCCATCAAGAGTACCTAAGGGAAAAACCGGATGACCACTCGACCCGCTGACGACGCCGAAAGCTGGCGCTCGAAATACCTGGATGCGCTCGATGCTCAAGAGCAGCTTGAGCAGCAAAGCCGCAATCAGTACCAGTTAATGCGACGCGCTTTAGTGCAGCTGAGCCTGCTGGCAGATGGTCAAGACCAGGAACTGGACCTGTTGCTCGAGCGAATCCGCTTGGCATTGCGCCAGGAAGGCGAGGCGCCGCTGGATGAGTTGTTCGAAGAACTGGACCAGCGGATTCGCGCCCTGGAAGGCAAACGCGAGCAGTTCGATCGCCAGGTGCTGAGCGCGCTGACCAAGCTGGTTAACAGCTTGCGCAGCCTGAGCCTTTCATCCGGCGTTAAAAAGGAATTGGGCCATTATCTGAGTCGACTGCCTGCGCGCAGCCAAAAAATCAGCCTCTACCCAGCGCTGTTGGATCAATTGGCGGATTTGCACGAACAGGCCGTCGCCAGCCTACAGCAGGCCCGGCCGGGCTTTATGCAGCGGCTCAAAGGTGGCGGTTCGGATCAGGCTGCGGCGGTCTCGGAAAGCTTGCGCGCCGAATTAAGCTCGGTGCTGCAGAGCTTGCTGACTTCCATCAATCCCGAATTCGTGGCCACCGACAAAGTTAAGGAAATGAGCGCTCAACTCAAGCGCGGCCTGGCCCTGGGCGAGGTGCCCAGGTTTCTGGAGCAAACTCGCGATCTGGTGCTGCAAGCTTGGTTGGCCGCCAATCAAGTGTTTGTCAGTTATCTGGATAACGTCAACGGCGAGCTTGCCGACATTGCCCAGGCGCTCGGCGGCGCCGTCGCCACCAACAACCAGCGCGAACAAGCCAGCAACGATATTCAAACCGCGCTGGAGCGAGAGTGCCACTCGCTTGCAAATAATGTCGCTGAAGCTCGCGACCTGCAACAACTCAAAACCCAGGTCAACTCCCAGTTGGGTCAAATTCGCGCTTCGCTGACTCAGCTGCGCACCGCCGAGCGGGAAAATGACGGCCTGACCAACCAGCTGAATTACCTGTCTGAGCGGGTTAAAACCATGGAGCAAGAGGCGGAGTCCAATCGCCTCAATCTGCAAAAGCACCGCCATATGGCACTGCACGATCCGCTCACCCAGCTGCCCAACCGAGAGGCCTATGCCGAGCGGGTGATTCACGAGGTTCAGCGCTGGCAGCGCTACAATCATCCGCTGACTCTGGCGATCTGCGACATTGATCATTTCAAAACCATCAACGACAACTTCGGCCATCAGGCTGGCGACCGAGTTCTGAAGGTTATCAGCCGTGCGATCGCTAAACGTTTGCGCGAAGTGGACTTCTTTGGTCGCTACGGCGGCGAGGAGTTCGTCGTGTTACTACCGGAAACCAACGCCGAGGACGCGCTGGCCGCGCTCGATAAAATTCGCGCCGCCATTGCCAAAACCTCCTTTCATTATCGGGACGAGCCCTTGCCCGTCACTCTCTGTATGGGTATTGCCGAGTTTCAACCGGGCGACACTGCCGAAACGGTATTTGATCGCGCCGATCGGGCGCTCTATGCGGCCAAGTCCGGGGGGCGCAACCAGTGTCGGCTGGCTTAAACCGTCCGCTGTTGACCAGAATAAAAGACGATTTTTGTGCCATACTTAGGCTTTTGAGAGCCAGAGGCTAAGCCGCCTGCTAAGCTTTAGCAGCGACAGCCGCGCCCGCTTCCTAAGGCATTATTGCTCGCCATTGACCAGAGGCTTAGATGCTCCCATCTTATTGTTCCTTTCGACTAGCGCGCTACGCCAGCCAGGGCGCGATCCTACTGCTGGGCCTATTGGGGCTGGAGAGCGTCTTGGCCGCTGAAGTGCAACTAAGTTTCGAGAACCCTCAAAAAGAACCGATTCAGTATGCGGTAGCGGCGCTGCTTCCCGGCGACGCCCCCGACTACCGCGACCGCCCGACCGCGGTTATGGACCAGAGCGACCAGCAGTTCACCCCTCATGTTCTGGCGGTACGCACCAACACCCTGGTGCGTTTTCCCAACAGCGACAATATCCGCCACCACGTCTATTCGTTCTCGCCCGCCAAGCGCTTTGAATTGCGCCTTTATCACGGCTCCACGGCGGAGCCGGTGCTCTTCGATCAGCCCGGCCAAGTAGCGCTGGGCTGCAACATTCACGACTCCATGCTCGGTTATATTTACGTAGTGGACAGCGAATGGTTCGCGGTGTCGGACGCCGAAGGCCGGCTTCACATTAAAGACGTGCCGCCCGGGGACTATCAGCTTCAGGTTCAGCACCCGCGCCTGGGTGGCGAGTCTATACTGCAGAGCTTGAGCATAGCTTCAGGTGATACGCTGCAGCAACGCATCAGCCTGCCAGCCCTGGCGCCGGACCCGCGCAACCTCGAGCCCGAATCTGAGCTCGAGCGGCTGTTTAAACGGTAACGCCTGTGATCCGTAGTAGTTACTTGCTCAAAGTTTTGTTGCTATTGCTCGGCTTGGTCGCTGTGCTCGAGACGGCTTCTTATGTCGCAACCCGCCTGGTGATTCGCGATGCGGTAACCGATAACGCCCGCGAAGAGCTGCTTCGCGGCGGCGAGGTATTTGAGCAGCTGATGCGGGCCCGCGCTGAACAGCTGGCCTTGTCGGTAAGTGTGCTTACCGACGATTTCGGTTTTAAAGAGGCGGTCGCCACCGGCGATGCCGACACCATTCGTTCGGCGCTGGCCAATCACAGCGCACGAGTTGCCGCCGACATAGGCGTAGTGATCGACAATAACCGACAACTGGTTGCCTCAACCGCCGATTTGCCGCCGGAAAATTTTGACTTTCTCCAAGCCTTGGAAGGCGAGGCGGCGCGCTCGCGGGCCGTTTACGCGTCATTAATTCTGGGCAACCGCCCCTATCAGTTCGTGGTGTCGCCGGTGCGGGCGCCCTTGCAGATAGCCACCGCTGGGCTGGGTTTCGAAATCGATGACCAGTTGGTAGAGGCACTCAAGCGGCTCACCGGTCTTGAAATAGCCTTTGTTAACCTGGAGTCGGAGCAGCTGAGTTATATGAGCGGCACGCTAAACTCCGACCAGCGTGCCGATCTGCTCGAACGCTTGGACAACAATGGCTTGGCGCCGGGTCAGGTGTCAGAAAGTGAGAGCATGATATCGCTGCTGGTGCCCATGTCCCAAGAGCCCAATCGCTTGGCTGCGGTATTGCAGGTGCCCTTGAGCGAGGTGCTCGAGCCCTTTGCGCGTCTCGATACTCGTCTTATTTGGTTGGCGCTAGTGTTTTCAGTGCTGGCTGCTCTGCTTGCACTCTTATTGGCGCGCGGGGTTACGCGCCCGGTAAGAGCCTTGGCCGAGGTCGCCAAACGTATCGCCAGTGGCTACTACGACACACCGGTGGAAATTCGCTCGAAAGACGAATTTGGAGAATTGGCGCGCGGTTTTACCAAAATGCAAAGTGCCATCGCCGAGCGCGAACAGCAGATTTTGTACCAGGCTCAGCACGACAGCCTGACCCAGCTAATCAACCGCGGCCAGCTATTTCCCGAGCTCGAACAAGCCATAGAGCGGGGCAAATGGACCGAGACCAGCTTTGCGTTGCTGGTGATTGATGTCGACAACTTTACCCGAATCAACGATGCCCTGAGTCCAGAGATCGGCGATCAGGTATTGCGCGAAGTAGCGCAGCGGATTCACGCTCAGGCGGGTCAAGAAGACGCGGCTATTCGGTTGGGCAGCGATGAGTTTGCTCTGCTTCTGGTGGGAGCCGACCCTGAGCATGCGCAGGCCGCCGCCGAGGCCCTTCTTGAGCGCTTCGAGCCGGCCATCAGCCTCGAGGGCATCGACCTCAATGTGGACATCAATGTCGGCCTGGTGGTCTATCCGGCCGATGGGATAGAACCCGAAACCTTGCTCCGCCGCGCCAACCTGGCGCTCAACCAAGCGCGCGCCAGTCAGCAGCGCATCGCCGCCTACCAAGCCGGCTGGGACGAACAGCATTTGCGGCGGTTGGCGCTTTTCGGAGAATTCCGCGCGGCTCTAGAGGCCGATCAAATCAGCCTGAATTATCAGCCCAAGATCAATCTCGGAGACCGCCGTCAGATGAGCGCTGAAGCGCTGGTGCGCTGGAACCATCCAGAGCTCGGCTTTGTCAACCCGGAAGAGTTCATCGCC
>CAZKCY010000120.1:0-7153 GCA_964551155.1 uncultured Marinimicrobium sp.
AATCATCGCGCTCTGGTACAAAAACACCGCCGCGCCCAAGCCACCGACCGACTGCCAGAAGTACTTCCAGCGTGCCGGCAAGCCGCGGGAATTTTTTTGCACTACCTTGCGATAGTCATCGACCCAGCCCACGGCGCCAAAAATAAGCGTGACCAGCAGCACCACCCAGACATAGCGATTGCTCAAATCGGCCCAGAGCAAAGTGCTGATAAAAATCGCCGCCAATATCAAAGTACCGCCCATGGTGGGCGTACCGGATTTGCTCAAGTGGGACTGGGGGCCGTCATTGCGCACCGCCTGCCCAATTTGCAGATAGTTCAAGCGCCGAATCATCCAGGGGCCGAGCAATAGTGAGATAAAAAGCGCCGTCATTACGCCCAGCAGAGCGCGCAAAGTCAGGTACTGAAAGACCGACAGAGCGGTAAAGTATTCTTGCAGTAGATTGGCGAGCCAAAGCAGCATTAGTTCTGTTCTCCCGATTCGATCAAGCCGGCTACTACCAGATCCATCCGAGCACTGCGTGAGCCTTTTATTAATACCGTAGAATTCTCTTGAACAAGCTCCTTCAGCTCGACCAGCAACTTATCGCGACTCTCAAATGCTTGAGCCCCAGCGCCAAAACTTTCGGCGGCAAGCTTGCTCAGTGGCCCCAAGGTCAGCAAGCGATCTATGCCGGCGGCTTGAGCGAAAGCGCCTATTTCCCGGTGCAGAGCGGGGCCTTCCTCGCCCAGTTCACCCATGTCACCGAGCACCAGAATGCGTTCCGGCTCGTAATTTGCCAGCACCTTTATGGCGGCGCGCACCGAGCCGGGGTTGGCGTTGTAACTGTCGTCGATAACCAGGGCGTTGCGCCAGCCGCGCTGCTGCGACATGCGCCCGGCCACCGGCGCGAAGCGGCGCAGACCAGCCTCTATCTGTTCCAGCGAAGCGCCGGCCGCCAAAGCGCAGCTGGCCGCGGCCAGAGCGTTGCGCAAATTGTGCTCACCGGCGGCGTTGAGTTTCAGCGCCCTATCGCCTTCAGGCGTAATCAAGGTGAAGCTGATGCTATCGACGCCATAGTGAACCTGCTCGGCCCGACAGTCGGCGCTCGGCTCATAGAGAGAAAAACCGATGACCTTGCGCCCGGCCATCTGGCTGCGCCAGCGAGGCGCGTAGTTGTCGTCGAGATTAATGACCGCGGTGCCCTCGGGGCTCAAGCCGGTATAGATTTCCCCTTTGGCATTGGCCACGCCTTCAATGGATCCGAAGCCTTCGATATGGGCCGGCATGACATTATTGATCAGGGCGATTTCGGGTCTTGCCAGGCGGCACAAATAGGCAATTTCTCCGGGACCGCTGGCGCCCATCTCGATAACTGCATACTGGTGGCGGGTCTCAAGCTCCATCAGGGTGATGGGTACGCCTATGTGGTTGTTCAAATTACCGCGGGTCGCCAGAGTCTCGCCGGCTTCGCTCAAAATACCCGCCAGCATGGTTTTGACCGAAGTCTTGCCGCTGCTACCGGTGATCGCCACCAGAGGGCCGGTGAACAGGTCGCGATTCAAGGCGCCGATTTGACCCAGCGCGGCCAGACTGTCGTGGACCACCAGTTGTGGCAGTTTCAGATCGGGGCGAGCTTCTTCAAGCACCAGCGCGCAGACGCCGCGCTCGAGCGCCTGGTCGAGAAACTGGTGCGCGTCGTAGCGCTCACCGCGCAAAGCCACGAACAGATCTTTGGATTTGGCGCTGCGGGTATCGGTACTCACCGACTCAAAATCGGCGTCGCCGTTGAGCAACTGAGGCGCCAGGGATTCGGGCAAATACTTGGCCAGCAGTGACAAACTCAGACTGCCTATCATGAGCCCTCCCCCGCCCGGCGTTTTTCGATACGCCGCTCGAGCGACTTGCGCACTTCGAGCAGGTCGCTGAAATCGAGCGTCTCAGTGGCAAAAATCTGGTAATCCTCGTGGCCTTTTCCGGCAACCAACAGGGTGTCGCCCGAGCGCGCCTGCTGCACCGCCAGATCGATCGCCTTGGCCCGGTCGGCAATAACCAGGCAGTGGTTGGGATTGTCCATGCCGCGCACTATATCCGCCGCTATCTGAGCCGGGTCTTCGGTGCGCGGATTGTCGTTGGTGACAATCACATAGTCGCTGTACTGTTCGGCCAGCCTACCCATGGCCGGACGCTTGGCCTTGTCGCGGTCGCCGCCGCAGCCGAACACGCACCAGAGCCGGCCGGTGTTGTGGGACTGAAGCGCTTCGAGAGTGTTTTTCAGCGCGTCAGGCGTGTGGGCGTAATCGACAATGACCTGTATATCCTGGCTTTCGTGATCCACCACCACCGGCTGCATCCGGCCGGGCGCGGCTTGCAAGCGCGGAACAAAATTGAGTACGTCAGCCAGCGGCAGACCCTGCTGGCAAGCGGCAGCGATTACTGCCAGCAGATTACCCAAGTTGAAATGTCCGAGCAGGCTGGTGTGCAGCTCGCCCTCGCCCCAAGGGGAGCTCAAAAGGGCGCTGACTCCAGAGCGCTGGTCCACACGATCCGACAGATGAATATCGGCGGAGCTATCGGTGACCGAATAACTCAAGCCTTGAATACCGGCGGGCAAACGCGCCAAAAGACCGGAGGCCCAGGCATCGTCTTTATTGACTATGGCGCACTGCAAACCAGGCATGGCCAGCAGCTGCTCTTTGGCGCGCGCGTAGCTGGCCATATCGCCGTGATAATCCAGATGATCGTGGGTCAGATTGGTAAAAATCGCCTGGGCAAAATTGAGCCCCGCGACACGGTTCTGCACCAGACTGTGGGAGGACACTTCCATCGCCAGGCTGCGGGCGCCGCCAGCCACCAAGTCGGCCAGAATGCGTTGCACACTGATCGGATCGGGGGTGGTCAAGCCGGTGTGCGCCAGGTTATTGATTTGCACTTCCATGGGCGCGCCGCCGTCCAGCAAGGCATAGCCAAGGGTACCCAATACTCCGGCCCGACCTTGCAGCAAGGCACTCAGCTGCGCCAGCAATAAAGCACAACTGGTTTTGCCATTGGTGCCGGTAATACCCACCAGTGGCACCTGGGCACTGGGCTCGCCGTAAAAACGGCCGGCAATACTACTCAAGTGGACCGGCAAATTCGCAATCGCCAGCACCGGAACCTGATTGATACTGGAGTCATTTGGCCATTGGTCGCAGGGCTCCACCAATATCGCACTGGCACCATTTGCCAGAGCCTGGGGAATATAGTCCCGGCCGTCATGCTTTGCGCCCACCAGGGCCACAAAGGCCTGTCCGGGCTGCAGCGTTCGGCTGTCGAGATTCAGACCGCTCACTCGAAGGTTCCCCGCCGCACCCGAAGTGTGGTTCGGCAGCAGCTGGCTCAAGGTCATTTCCTTCGGGCTGGATGGGCTCATGACAGCGGCCTCCCTTTGGAATCCTTCTTGACCAACCCCTGTTTGGGATCGAGCAAAGGCGGCACCTGGAGCAGACGCAGAGCACCTTCGGCCACTCTGGAAAACAGCGGTGCGGCCACTTGGCCGCCGAAATAAAGACTGTCGGAAGGCTCGTCAATCATTGCTACGGCGACTATGCGGGGATTATCCGCCGGCGCCATGCCCACAAATGAAGCGATGTACTTGTTGTCCTGATAGCCTCCAGGTCCCACCTTGTGAACAGTGCCGGTCTTGCCGGCCACGGGGTAGGAGGAAATTTGCGCGCGGGTCGCCGTGCCTTCGACGCTTACCGCTCGGCGCAACATATCAACCACGGTGTCGGCCAGCTGCTTATCGATTACCCGCTCCGCGGGGCCGATCTGGTCGACCCGCAACAGCGAAGGCTGACGCTTGAGACCACCGGTGGCCAATACGCTGTAGGCCTGGGCCAACTGCAGAGGGGTAAGGTTGAGACCGTAGCCAAAAGCATAAGTTGCTCGCTGAATCGGCTTCCAGTTCCGGTAGGAAGGCAGCAAACCCACGGCTTCACCGGGAAAACCGGTGCCCACCGCCTGACCCAAACCAAGGCGCGCGTACATGTTGCGCACCGTCTCGGGCTCCAGATCCAAAGCCAGCTTGGTCATGCCTACCTGGCTGGACTTGGCAATTACCATGCTCAAGTCGAGCTTGCCGTAATTCACCGGATCCAGCAGGGTTTTGCGGCCGACCTGAATGTGGCCCGGGCTGGTGTCGATCACCGAATGGGCTTTGAAACGACCGGTTTCCAGCGCCGCCATAACCGCGAGCGGCTTCATGGTGGAACCCGGCTCAAACAGGTCGGTAAGCGCGCGATTGCGCAAGCCTTCGGCCCGCACTCGAGTTCGATCGTTGGGGTTGTAAGCGGGCTGATTGGTCATCGCCAGCACTTCGCCGGTATGCACATCCATAATGACCAGAGAACCGCCGATAGCGCCGTTTTGCTGCACGGCCGCTTTTAGCTCGCGGTGCGCCAGGTACTGCAGACGCAAATCGATACTCAGCGCCAGGTTGCGCCCCGGACGCGCGGCCTTGAGCAACTGCAACTCTTTGACGGTGTTGCCGCGCCTATCCTTTAAGACCTGCTTGGCGCCGCTCTCACCAGACAACCAGGCATCGTAGGCCAACTCCATGCCTTCCTGACCGCGCTCGTCGATATCGGTAAAACCCACTAGGTGGGCGGCAACTTCGCCCGCAGGATAGAAGCGCTGATACTCGCGCTGACTGTAGACTCCGGGGATATTCAGCGCCAAAATCCGGTCGGCAGCCTGGGGCGGCAAGTGACGCTCTAGGTACATAAACTCGCGGCTGCTATAGCGGGCCAGGCGCGTTTCTAGCCGGGCCTTGTCCCAACCCAGTGCCTGAGCCAGTTCCGCCCAGCGCTTGGGCGACTGGGCCAGCAATTGGGGATCGGCCCAAAGGGTAGTGACCGGAGTGCTGACCGCCAGCGGCTCGCCGTTGCGGTCGGTAATTACGCCCCGGTAGGCACTGATAGGTTCGGTGCGCAGGGTACGCGCCTGGCCCTGGCTTTGCAGAAATTCAAAGCCCTGGGCGGCATCCGGCAACACCTGCAGGCCAGCAATGCGCCAGAGCAGCGCCAGCGCCAAAATCACCACTGCCGCAGCGACCAAGTAAACGCGCCAGCGCGCCAGAGTGAGCTTTGCGCCGGCACTCATGGCGTCACCATAATGATCTGTTCCGCCTTGGGGATCTGCATCTGCAATTCCTCAGTGGCCAAACGTTCAATACGACTGTAGGCGGCCCAGGTACTCTGTTCTAACAAATATTGACCCCAGACCACTTCCAGCTCTGCCGCTTCGCGCCGCAGGGTTTCCAATTCGGCGACATGGCGCCGGACCTGATGAGTAGAAGCCACCACCGCCAGAGCTGAAGCAATAACCAACAGCCACAAGGCGGCAACCGACCACACCAGCTTGGCGTTCGAGGTCTGTGCTTGGGCGGTTATTATTTTCATTCAGTCTCTCAGTTGGCGAACTTCAAAATTGTCTGACTCAGGGCAGCTTTTCCGCGACTCGCATAATGGCGCTTCGAGCCCGGACGTTGGCGGCTAGCTCCTCCGCACCGGCGCGCACTGCCTTGCCGCAACTGCGCATCCGACGATTCAATTGTTCATCCCTGACCGGCAAGCCGGCGGGCAAGGCCTCGCCTTTCTCCTGCCGGCGGATGAACCGCTTGACCACTCGATCTTCAAGAGAGTGGAAGCTGATCACCACTAATCGGCCGCCGGGCGCCAACGCCTCCAAACTTTGCTCCAGCACTTTCTCCAAATCCGAAAGCTCATCGTTGACCTGAATTCGAATCGCCTGAAAGGCGCGTGTGGCCGGATGTTTGCCTTTCTCCCAGGCCGGATTGGCCTCTTTAATTACCTGCGCGAGCCGCGCCGTGCGAGTGAAAGGCTCTTGTTGCCGCTCGGCGATCAGCGCTCGGGCCATACGACGCGCGAAGCGCTCCTCTCCGTAATCCTTCAACACCCGGACTATTTCTTCTTCGCTGGCGGAATTGACCCAGTCGGCGGCGCTCTGGCCCCGACTCTGATCCATGCGCATATCCAGAGGGCCGTCCTGCAAAAAACTGAAGCCTCGTTCGGCAACATCCAGCTGGGGAGACGAGACGCCCAGATCCAACAAAACTCCCGCGACCTTGCCGGTCATCTTCCGCTCTGCCACCACCTCAGCCAGCTCGGCGAAGGAACCCTGGACCATGGCAAAGCGCGGATCCGAGCCAAACCGGGCCTGGGCACTGGCCACGGCCTCTAAATCCTTATCAATGCCAACTAGCCGCCCTTCGGGTGCCAAGCGCTCCAGAATCAGATTACTGTGGCCGCCGCGCCCGAAAGTACCGTCGACGTAGAAACCTTGCGGATCGACGACCAGGGCCGCCACGGCTTCCTGCAAAAGTACCGTTTGGTGTTGCGAATCGCTCATATGCATCTCAGGTTAGAAAGCCAGCGACTGCATTTCTTCCGGCAAGTCTTCTTCGCCGGGCTCATCCAATAGCGCATCCCAGCTGTCTTCGCTCCACAGCTCCAACTTGTTGCCCAAGCCCACCAGCATCAACTTCTTGTCCAGGTTGGCGTAGCTTCTGAGCGTTGGCGGCACAAGAATCCGGCCATTGCCGTCCAGCTCCAGCGGGCAGGCATAGCCGATAAACAGCCTTTGGAAGCGCCGCACCGCCTTCTTGGTGTTGGGCAAAGCCTGGATCTTGGGCAGAATCTCTTGCCACTGGGGTTCGGGGTAAACTAGCAGGCAGCGCTCTTCAGTGTGCGCAGTCACCACCAGCCGGCCTTCGCAAGACGTCAAGAGCGTGTCGCGAACGCGTGCGGGTATCGCCATGCGACCCTTGGGGTCCATGTTGATGGAATGACTACCGGTAAACACTTTTCACCACTGGAGCCGCCTTGAAATCCACAAAAAACCACTATTACCCACTTTTCTCCACAACGGCCACTATAATTCCGGGCCAACCAAAGTCAAGCGAGCAATTGGCGAAACGGCGCCAAAAATGCGGGAACTGGCAGGAAAGCTGGAGGGATAAACAGGGAACAGGCAATAAGCTGCAAAGCGCTAAAATCGGTATCTTGTTGCAGATGAAGAGGATAGGCGAACAACTTAATGTATTACATTAAGTTAGCGATCTTTTTGCATTAAAAAGTCGGGAAGGATAGAACTAGCGGATCTAACGAGAAGG
>CAZKCY010000121.1:0-6798 GCA_964551155.1 uncultured Marinimicrobium sp.
GAAACGTTGTGTCGACAGGATGTCGACACTGAGCTTACTGGTATTTATTTACAGCGTGTTTCCGAGCACCTTACCCAACGCCTACCCCAAAGTCGGAAAAGAACAACGCTTAGAAGGTCACCGGCCTATGAACAGCCAAACATCCCCCATCAATTGGTACCCCCTAGTAATCGTCGCCTTGTTGGCCGCGCTGATCCTGGTTTTCACGCTGCTGGTTCTGGAAAAATCCGACGATACCGCCGGAACCGCTATAACCGGCCCAGCCGGTCAGCAACAACAATACCAATGGCGCATGGTCACCACCTGGCCGAAAAACTTCCCTGGCTTAGGCACGACCGCGGAAAAGTTCGCCCAAATGGTCAACGAAATGAGCGGCGGCCGCTTACAAATTAAAGTCTACGGAGCCGGCGAGCTGGTACCCGCCATGGGAGTCTTCGATGCGGTCTCTGATGGTAGCGCCGAAGTGGGCCACGGCGGCAGCTACTACTGGCGCGGCAAAGCGCCGGCGGCCCAGTTTTTTACCACCATCCCCTTTGGCATGAACGCCCAGGAAATGAATGCCTGGTTGCATCGCGGCGAAGGCCTCGAGCTCTGGCGCGAAGTTTACGAGCCGTTCAATGTTCTGCCCTTCCCCGGCGGCAACACCGGCATCCAAATGGCCGGTTGGTTCAACAAAGAGATCAACAGCATCGAAGATCTGCGCGGTTTGAAAATGCGCATCCCCGGCTTGGCTGGCGATGTCTTCAACCGCGCCGGTGGTGAGTCGGTCAATATTCCCGGCGGCGAACTCTATGTCGCTTTGGAAAGAGGCGTCATTGACGCTGCCGAATGGGTGGGCCCTTCCAATGATCAAGCCTTTGGCTTTCACCAGATAGCAGAATACTACTACTACCCCGGCTGGCAGGAGCCTGGCTCGACGTTGGAGTTAATCGTCAACAAAACCGCTTACGAAAAGCTCCCCAAAGATTTACAGGCCATAGTGACCTACGCCGCGCGCGCCGCCAACCAGGACATGCTCGATCGCTACACGGCGCGCAACCACGCTGCGCTCGAGGCGATGATCGAACAGGAAGGTATAGAGCTGCGTCGTTTGCCCGACGATGTGCTCAAACGGCTTTATGAAATTTCCCAAGAAATCTACGCCGAACAGGCCGCCAAAGATCCACTGTTCAATAAAGTCTATCAGTCTTACCAAAGCTTTCTGAATGACGTGAGTGACTATCACAAAATAACCGAACACACTTACTACGAGATTCGCGAGCGGCTGAGAAATTCCGACGAATGATCAGGCATAAAAAAAGCGAGCCTGTTCAGGGCTCGCTTTTTCTTCGCCAGTAACTTTTCTAAATTACTGTTTTACGCCTTCCACATGCAGTTCCAGGTAAACCGTCTCTGAAGCGGGGCCCAGATCGTAATCGATACCGAAGTCCTTAAGTTTAATTTCGGTTTTGCCTTTGAAGCCGGCGCGATAGCCGCCCCAGGGATCTTTGCCTTCGCCGACTTTCTCAACGTCGAGAATCACCGACTTGGTAACCCCGTGCAAGGTCAAATCGCCTTTGATCTTGAACTCTTCGGCGTTGTCCTCAGAGGCCATGACTTCGGTGCTGACAAATTTCGCTTGGGGATACTCATCGACATGAAGAAAGTCATCACTGCGCAAATGTTTATCGCGCTCGGCGTGGTTGCTGTCAATACTGGAAGTATCCACGGTAACGTTTACCTTGCTAGCGCCGACATCTTCAGAGTCGTAACTGAAAGTGCCTTCGAAGTCGTTGAAGCGCCCCAACAGCCAGCTGTAGCCCAGGTGTTGAATCTTAAAATGTACAGAGGCGTGCTGACCCTCCTTGTCGATAACGTAATCGGCGGCCAGTGCGGGCAGACTAACCGCGCCTACAGTAGCGATGGCGGCAATAGCGAATAACTTTTTCATGTCGATCTCCTTGCTGAACATTAATTGAATGACGGTGACGAAAACCGCTGAAGTGAAGCGTTTGAACAGTTAAGCTAGCTTGGCTTGCGGGGATTGAGCATCCGCACCATGGTTCGGTCGCGGTACAGAAAATGGTGCATAAGAGCGGCCGCCGCGTGTATAAACGAGAGCACAATAATGGCGCAAGCCAACCAGTAATGCAGTTCCCCGGCAAGATCTACGTCCTGGCCTTCGAGTTGGATCAAAGAAGGAAAACGAATCCAGTCGAACATTATTGCCGGGTCGCCTTTGGCCGTAGTGATGAGGTAGCCGCTCGCTATGACAATCAGCACCAAAAGATAAAGGCTGTATTGAACAATACCTGAGAGAACCCTGACCGTTAATGTATGTTCGGGAAGTGGCCGCGGATTGCGGCCATTGACCAGGCGCCAAAGAATGCGAAACAGAGTCAGTAGCAAAAGCAGCAAGCCCAAGCTTATATGCAGCTCTGGGGCGGTATTGTAGAAAGAGTCGTAATAGCTCAGGTCGACCATATATAAGCCGAGCGCGAACAGAAACACGATCAGTATTGCCGAGACCCAATGCAACAGTATGCTGATCAGGCCAAAACCGCTTTTGTGATCTTTCAACATGCTTTTCGCTTCCTTTCAGGATTGATCTCGTCGGCCGGATTCCGCTGCACCAACGTCACTAAAAATAACAGATAGCCTAGAAGAGGAGCGTAAAGTTTTGTTAGTTGCGTCTAGCTCCTATTTCGGGACTGGTCGCGTGCGACCGTTGTCATCGATTGCTACATATACAAACTCGCCTTCGGTGACCTTGGCGGTCTCAGTGGTGCGACAATCCTTGATCCAAACTTCAATCATAGTTCTGATTGAGGTACGCCCAACTTCGATCGGGCTGGCATAGCAGCTGACCGTAGCACCGACTGGAACCGGACGCAAAAATACCATGCTGCCCACGGCTACGGTAGTAACACGGCCTTTGGCAATTTCTTGCGCCAAAATGGCACCGCCCAGATCCATTTGCGACATTAGCCAGCCGCCGAAAATATCGCCGTAAGGATTGGTGTCAGCGGGCATCGACAGAGTTTGCATTACCAGAGTACCGCTGGGCGTTGGATCTTCGTCGTGACCTTGTTTGGCCATGTGATTACCTCATTATAGAAGCGATTGATAAAAACGGATTTTGATTTTGAGTTGGTCTGAGGGCAGGTGTTGCTAGAGCTTGGAAGGCAGCCAGGTTGCCAGCTCAGGCCAAAATGCGAGCAAACATAGTAGCAGCAATTGCAGCGCAATAAAGGGCACCACACCCCGGTAGATAGCGCTGGTGGGCAGGCTGTCGGGCGCTACCCCGCGCAAATAAAATAGCGCGAAGCCAAAAGGTGGTGTTAAAAACGAGGTTTGAAGATTGAGCGCAATCATAATGCCCAGCCAAACCGGATCCACGCCCATCATTAACAGCACCGGCCCGACTATGGGCACCACCACAAAAGTAATTTCGATAAAGTCGAGAATAAAGCCGAGCAGAAAAATCACCAGCATGACGATCAGCATGGCGGTAAATACACCGCCTGGCAGCTGAGTAAACAAACTGTGAACCAACTCTTCGCCGCCAAAGCCGCGGAACACCAGGGAAAACAAGGAGGCGCCGATGAGAATGGTAAAAATCATCGCGCTGACCCGCGTAGTGCGTTGGGCGACTTCGCGCAGGCGCGCCCAGGCCAGCTGTTTTTTCAGCGCCGCCAGTGCGCAAGCGCCCAGGGCGCCGACCCCGGCGGCTTCGGTAGGTGTGGCGATCCCAGCCAGAATGGAGCCAAGAACCAGGACAATCAGCAACAGCACCGGCAGCAGGCTTAACCAAAGCCTGAGGCTCGAGACCGGCGCCTCAAGCTCTTTGACCGGCGGCGCCAAACGGGGCCGCAGCCGGGCGCTGATCAGAACGTAGAAAACATACAGAACCACCAGCAATAAACCCGGAATCAGCGCGCCGACAAACAGATCGCCCACCGAAATGGTTTTGGGATTAAACACCCCCCTTGCCAGCTGGGCTTGCTGGTAAGCGCTGGAGAGCACATCGCCGAGCAGAACCAGCGCAATAGAAGGGGGAATTATTTGCCCTAAGGTGCCGGTGGCGCAGATGGTGCCGGTGGCAAAGGCCGGATCATAGCCCCGTCGCAGCATGGTGGGGAGCGAAATCAGGCCCATTGTGACCACAGTGGCTCCCACTATGCCGGTACTGGCGGCCAATAGCATGCCCACCAGAATGACCGAGAGCCCGAGGCCGCCCGGCAGGCGGCCGCAGGCTTTGGTCATGTTTTCCAGCAGCTCTTCGGCCAGGCGGGATTTTTCCAGCATCACGCCCATAAACACAAACAAGGGCACGGCCACCAACGTGTAATTGGCCATGATGCCGTAGATTCGGCTCGGGAAAGTGCGCAGCAGATTCGGGTCGAAATGTCCGGTGACGATGCCGAAAGCCGCGAATATCAGCGCTATGCCGGCGAGGGTGAAAGCCACCGGATAGCCCAGCATCAACACCAGGCAAACCAATGCGAACATCAGCAGAGGCAATAGCTCGATCAGCATATTAGCCCTGCTCCGGCTCGGGACCGGCGCCCATTAAGTAAAGGAGGTTGCGCAACAGCTCCGCCAGAGCCTGAATCGATAGCGACAACGCCATTAAAGGAATCAGGCTCTTAAGCAGATAGACGCCGCCTAAGCCGCCGGAATCGGTGGAGCCTTCGCCGGTGCGCCAAGCGCTGGCGACGAAATCCCAGCTGATGAAACCGGTAAACAGCGCCAGGGGTAGTAAAAATACCAAGCTGCCTAGGCAATCGACCCAAGCTCGCTGACGGGGGCTGAACCGACGGTAGAAAATATCAACTCGCACTTGCCCATGATGCTTCAGAGCGTAGGCCGCCCCCAGCAAAAATACCGCCGAGTGCATATAGGTCACCGATTCCTGCAAAGCAATAGAGCCCAGGCCGAGGAAGCGGCGCAGAATAACCACTCCACACGTGACCAACACCATAATTACCGTCAACCACGCCAGGCTGCGGCCAGTGTATTCGGTGATGGCATCGAGAGCTGTCAGCAAACGTTGTATCGGCGTTGCCGAAGAGTCTTGAATCTGGTCGGCGGACATGGAAAGCGCCAGCGGTTGTTATTTTTAGGGTTTGAGAGCCAGCCAGACAGGCTAAAGCTGCCAGAGGGTCGCTCGTTTTGGGAATTGCTAAATTATACGCAAATCGGCGTCTCTATTCGAGACGCCGAGCGGCTTTAATCGCCATAGTGAGGCGGCTTTTTATTGTGTTTGCTCGCCGGTTGCGCCCAGTTTGCTCAACTGGTTCTGAGCTGCCTGGCCCAGTTCGCCTCCGCCCTGAGCGGCAACGCGGAAATGGCCGATAGCATCGGAGGTATTGCCGCGCGCTAAGGCCAGTTCACCCAAGTGGTAACTGGCAAGTTGGGTGGGTAAAAGCTTCTGGCTGGCTTCGAGATCTGACTCTGCCTGGCGAGTGTTGCCAAGCTTCTTGTGGGTTACGCCGCGCAATACCAGCGGCCGGAAGAACTCAGGGTTGGCGGCTACGGAACGATCAAACGCGGCTATGGCATCTCTCTGGCGGTCTTTGGCCACCAACAAGCGCCCTTTCATTTCCCAGAACAGATTTTCTTTGGGCTGTTGCTTTATGGCGCTTTCGACCAGGTTTAGGGCTTTGTCATAATCCCCTTCGCTGGCGACTTTGCCGGCCTGCTCGTATTTGTCGTAGGCAGGCTGATCCTCGCGCAATTGGCGGGTAGCACGCATAAATTCTTCTTTATTTTTCTTGCCGCCGTCGTATTGCTGCGCCAGTTCGCGATTTAACTCCATGCGCTCCTGTGATGGAGGGTGGCTGGCAAACAAGCCCTGAAGCCAGCTGCTGTTTTGATTCTCGGAGAGCTTCATGAAAGTCTCTTGCAGTTCCACGGCGCCTTCCGGGTCGTAGCCGGCTTCGGCCATATATTCGATCCCATAGCGGTCGGCTTCCAATTCATGACTGCGACTGTATTGGGCCTGCCAAGCTTGAGCGCCTACGCCCAAGGCCCCCATTGCTAAGCCACCGTACTGGGAGTCAGTTTCGGCCGCGGCAACTCCGGCGGCCATCAAGCCGGCCTGGAGCAGCATATTTCGGGTTTGCTGAGTGGCGCTGTGGCGCGCAGCGGCGTGTACGATTTCGTGGCCCAAAACGGCGGCCAGCTGGGCTTCGTTTTCGAGCTCAGCCAACAGGCCTCGATTGATGGCCATTTTGCCGCCCGGAAGCGCCCAGGCGTTAGGCACGCCGTTATTCAGCACCACGATTTCGTAGGGCAGTCCGGGTCTATCGCTGACTTCAACCAGGCGCTTATTGACCTGCTGAACGTAGAGCGTCAATTCGGGGTCCACCACATAGCGGCCGCCTTGAGCTTGCTGACTGGGCACGTAGTGCTGCGCCCCCAAGGCGACTTCCTGCTCCGCCGACATCAGCGATAGCTGCCGCTCGCCGGTAACCGGGTTGACACTACAGGCGGTCAAAGCGCCGAAAATTGCGCCTAGGAACAAGGCACGGTTTAAAAAGTTTAAGATGGGTTTCACAAGCGGTCCTCCAGTGACTTCAGTGATCTGAGATAGATATACAGATATAATGGCACAGTTTAGGTTTGGGAGTTGGTCTATGAAAGCCCTGCAACACATAGAGATGTTTGCCGGTTTGGGTCCCGATGGGCAACCCATAGTGGAAAAGCTACCGGTGCGCGAGTTAGATACGGGCAATTTGCAGTTGGTGCGCTCCCCGGCCTTTGTCAAAGGCGTCGCAAGTGGCGACTTTTTGCGCTGCGATCCCAAAACCCGCG
>CAZKCY010000121.1:6808-7139 GCA_964551155.1 uncultured Marinimicrobium sp.
AGACAATGCCACCACTTACGACCTGCTTGAGCACAGCGGCAACCTGAGTATTCGGGTTTTCGCCCGCGCGCGAATCGAACAACTGGCCGACCACCTGACCCCGGAACTGGAACAGCTGGGCGGTGAGCTGGATCTGCACAACGAGCGTATGCTGGTTTACTCGATCCATGTCAGTTGTGGTTTCGATGCCATAGAGGCGATTCTGAAGCCGGCCGTAGAAGCGCACGGTGAGAGTGCTTGGCTGTACGGCAACGTCTATGACCCCACCGATGGCGAGACGCCATTGAATTGGTGGCAGGAACTGCTCAAACCCGAATAATAGCCGCTCTTT
>CAZKCY010000122.1:0-7115 GCA_964551155.1 uncultured Marinimicrobium sp.
GAACCCGATGTGCCGCTAGACACAACGAAATTTGCGGTCGCTAGATAGCGCCTGAGGTTTTATACTTGCATCCCGAGTCGTTGACTGGGATGGAGAGCCTAGAGTTGAAAAACAGCTGAGCTGTTTTTCAACGTTAATGAAAGGATTGGCGTTTTTTGTTGAAAACCGCGACAGCTTATCCCTCGAGTGCCAGGGCGGAACTTGCACTTTCTCCAGAGCACCGCTAAACAGCAGGACAGACTATGGTTTCATTCGTTTTTCGGTCGTTGCGACCAGGCCTTCATAGAGCGTTGCTGACCTTTTTTATAATCGGCTACGCACTGCCCGGGTGGGCCCAAACAGAACTGCGTTTTATTACCATTGATGTCGCGCCTTGGGCTTTCTACAACGAACAAAGTCGGAAATTTGAAGGCGCCTTCGTGGAAATCGTGCGAGAGTTAAGGCAGCGCACTGGTTACGATATTTCCATTTCCCTAACGCCCTTTGCCAGGGTGGATAGAGAGATGGAGTCCGGCGGCCACGACTGTACAATTCTGGTTCCGCGCGCCGATGAAGTGGTAGTTGGCGGTGAGCTAGTTTCCTATCACGATATTGGGATCATTCCCCACAAGAGCATTACTCTGACGGAGTACGACGACTTACACTCTCTTAATATTTCACTTTTGCGTGGCTCGGCGATCACGGAGCGCTTTGATACCGATCCAGAGCTTAAAAAAGAATACGACACCGATTATCTTATCGCCCTGCGCAAGCTAGCGCGCCAACGTATCGATGCCATAGCTGGAGCTATCCCCACCGTTCTCTATCTGGCGGAGAAAAACAATTTAGATCAACATCTGGGCCCGGCTTTCAAGCTCACCGAAATCCCCCTTGTCTTTCAGTGTTCCCGCAAGTCAGCAAACCTGGATACTATGCCGGTCATTAATCGCGCCATTGAAGCCATGCGCGCCGATGGTACTATCGACGAGATCAAAGCCAATTACTACTTCTAATTAAAGGGCAGTACCGGATGGCTCCGTTTGAACCCCTACGGCAGGCACGCCTGGCGTTGCGAAACCGCGGCATAGGCCGGCGGCTGCTGTTGGCAATCATTCTATTCAGCTCCATGGTAACTCTTATAGCGACCGCGATTCAGCTCTACACCGATTATCGACGGGATCTGAATCAAATCGAGAACCGACTGGCCGACATTGAAAGTAGCTATCTGGCCAGCCTAGGAGCCAGCCTCTGGAACTTGGATATTAACCAATTGAAGTTGCAGCTCGAAGGCATAAGGCAGTTACCCGACATTCAGGCTGTGTCGGTCACCGAAACAAATCAGAATGTCAGCCTGCCTCTGCATATTAAGCTGGGCGATTGGCAAGCTAAACAAAGCATCTCTCACACTTATCCCATCGAGCATCAAGTGGGCTCGGAGTCACGCAAAATTGGCACCTTGGTGGTGCAAGCTTCTCTGACCCAGGTCTATACCCGGCTTCGGGATAAAGCCGTGGTTATACTTTTCAGTCAGGGGGTAAAAACCTTTCTGGTATCGATGTTTATTCTGTACATTTTTTACCGCTTTGTGACCGCTCATTTAGCCCAAATTGCCCAGCATGTTAGCCAATATGAGCTCAGCAGTCCGCCGCCGCCACTGCGCCTTGAACGAGACCAACCTACCAGACCCGATGAGCTGGACCAGGTGGTAACTGCTTTCAACACCTTGGGAGAAAATCTAAGCCAAGCCTATGAGCATATGCGCGAAGTCAACAACGCTCTGGCCCAGGACATTATCGCCCGACGCGAAGCCGAGGAGGAGGTCAAGCGCCTTAACGCCATCCTAGAGCAACGGGTTCGGCAACGCACCGCCGAGTTAGAAGCCGCCAACAAAGAGCTGGCGAGCTTTTGTTATTCGGTATCGCACGACTTGCGCGCTCCGCTAAGGCGCATTGAAGGCTTCCGGCGCTTGCTCAGCGAGGAGCTTACCGCACACAGCTCCACTGACATGCAGCACTATCTGTCCCGAATCGAAGCCGGGACCCAGGACATGGCCGATATGATCGACAGCTTTTTGCGTCTGTCACGCACCACCCAAGGCGAGCTCACGGTGGAATCGGTCAATCTTTCCGAGCTGGTTGCCCGTCTGTTTAAGGAGTTTTCCGAACGCGACCCCAGTCGCAGGGTGAAACTGGACTTGGAACCCGAGGTCTGGGCTCAGGTGGACCGACGCTTTTTTGAGATGTTGCTCAGCAACCTGCTATCCAACGCCTGGAAGTACAGCAGTCACGTCGATGACGCCGAAATCCGTTTCGGCACTCGCTGGAGCCAAGACCAAAAGCAATACTTCGTCACCGACAATGGCGCCGGTTTTGACATGAAGTACGCACATCGGTTGTTCGCGCCTTTCAGCCGACTGCATAAAACCGAAGAATTTGAAGGAATCGGTATCGGGCTGGCAACGGTTCAGCGTATTATCGCTCGACACGGAGGCCGTGTTTGGGCAGAAGCAGCACCCGGACAAGGGGCGACTTTTTTCTTTACTCTTTGGGAAAGGAGCCAAGAGAGTGACCAAGGAAACGATTTTACTGGTGGAGGACAACCAGGACGAAGCTGAGCTGGCTCGACGCGGATTTAGACGACTGAACAGCGACTACGATTTGGAAGTCGTTGCCGACGGAGAAGAGGCTCTGGAGTATCTTTTTTCCGATGGACGTCATGCCAGACGCCCGATCGAGCGCAATCCAGCGCTGATCATTCTGGACATTGATTTGCCGCGCATCAATGGCTTTGAAGTACTGAAAAAAATCCGTTCAGACGACAGCTATGCCGCGACTCCGGTAGTGATGATGAGCACCTCGGACGAGCGCTCCGATATTCTCAAAGGCTATCAATTGGGCGTAAACAGCTATTTGCGTAAACCTGTGGATTTCGACAGCTTCGCGGACCTGCTTCAAGAGGTGAGCCATTATTGGCTAAACACCAACATCCGCCCAAGCTGAATTTACCAGAGCGATCTGCCCGACGTCATAGCTTCTTAAGAGGCATCTTTAACCCGCTGCCACAGCTTATCGAGCCGTTTGGCAGAAATAGGCATGCGGGTTTTTAACGTCTGAGCAAAGAGTGATACCCGCAACTCCTCGATCGCCCAGCGGTACTCTTTTAAGGCGGGGTTGAACTCCAAACTCAACTCGCCTTCGCGCTCCAGAAACGTCTGCAGCCGCTCCCAGTAAGGCGCCACTTCTTCAAGCAGCAAGCGATCCTTGCGCGGGTCAAGACTGGCTTTTTCCAAGCGAATTTCCAGCGCCTGTAAATAGCGCGGATACTGGCGCAGCCAGTCTTCCGGAGTCCGGTATATAAGCCCCGGGGCGAACAGTTGCTGCAACTGGTGCTGAATATCGCTCAACGTAAAAGCCAGCGGCAGCATTTGCCGGCGCTGCTTAAGCTGCTTCTTGACCGCCACCAGTTGAGTCAGGCTCTTGCTGATTACCTGCGCCAGATCCTGACTGTAGGCAACCAGCCGATCGCGCAGCAGATTGCTGCGCTGCTGGAACTCATCTTGAGTGCGAGGCAGAGGCACATCCGGTCCCAGCACCAACTGCGCCGCACTGGCCATCAGCAGATCGTCTACCACCGCATCGCGCTTGCCGATTCCGGCTACCGACAGCGCCAACTCATCGCCTTTGAGCAGCTCCTTGTGTAGATACTTGACCGTCTGGCTGTGCTCGAGCAGCAGCAGACGCGCTATGCCCTGCCGACTCTGATGTTCGGCCTCGCGGGCATCGTCCAGAACCAGAAGCGCTACCGATTGAGCCTTGTCCACCAACGCCGGATAGGCGCGGATGCTGATGCCGCCCCGTTTAAGTTGCACGCTTTGGGGCAATTCGCCGAAATCCCACTGGCGAATACCGTCCCGCTCCATGGAGCTGGCGGCGGACTGGATATTTTCCTGAGCCTGTTCCCGGTAGCGGGCGCGCAGCTCGGATAAATCCCGGCCCCGATCAATGATCTTGCCCCGCTCGTCCAGCACCTGAATGTTGAAGCGGTAGAAATCGTCCAGCTCCACCTGGCTCCAGGCCGCGGGCGGAACTTCCACCAGAGTCTGGCGTTTCAACTGGAAACTAAGCGCCTCGGTGAGGGGTTGGTTGTCGGGTTTGAGCGCGGCCAGGCATTTGTCCACCAGGTCGGGAACTGGCACGAAATGCTTGCGCAGGTTTTTAGGCAGGCTCTTGATCAGACTGATGCATTTGTCTCTGAGCATGCCCGGTACCAGCCATTCCAGGCGCTGCTCGGGCACCTGATGCAGTTGGCTTACCGGAACCTGCAGGCTGACCCCGTCGTCGACATGGCCGGGTTCGAAATGGTAGCTGAGCGGAAACTCCACCCCCTTCCATTCGAGCCGATCGGGAAACTGGGCCTGGGTTATATCTTCGGCGCCGCGCTGCATCAATCGCTCGCGTTCAACAAACAATAATCGCGGGTTCTGCCGCTCGGCCTGCTCGCGCCATTTATCGAAGCTGGCCCGACTGACGATCTCATCCGGCAGGCGTTCGTCGTAAAAGGCGTAGAGCTCATCGTCGTCGGCGAGAATATCGCGCCGCCGGGATTTGGCCTCCAGATCGTTCAGTTCTTCGATCAGAGCCAGATTGTGAACAAAGAATGCCGGTGGTTTGCCGCGCCGCTGTTTGCGCAAATAGCGCCCTTCCACCAGCGCGGAGCGGATAAACACCTGTCGGCAGACCGCCGGGTCTATGCGGCTGAAATCGACGCTCTGCTTTTCCACCAGGGTCAGACCGTAGAGGGTGACTTTCTCATAGGCCATAACCCGGCCGCTGCGCGGATCATAGTGGGGTTCAAAGTGGTTGCGTTTGACCAGATGCTGAGCGGCGTCGAGCGCCCATTGGGGCTCAATTTTGGCGACGTTGTGGGCAAACAAGCGGGAGGTTTCCAGAAGCTCGGCAGCCACCAGCCACTTGGGGGTTTTCTTGAACTGGGAGGACCCCGGAAAGATTCCGAACTTGCGATTGCGCGCGCCCAGATATTCCCGTTCTTCGAGATTAAAACCCAGGTTGCCCAGCAGACCGGTCAACAGCGCTCGGTGCAGAGTTTCGTAATCCGCGGGTTCGGCCTGCTCTTTCAACCCCAGCTGACGCGCCACTATATGCAACTGGCGGTGCACATCGCGCCATTCGCGCCAACGCAGGTAAGACAAAAACTCTTTTTTGCACTGTTTGCGCAGCTGGTTCTGCGACAACTCCTGACGCTGCTGCTCGAAGTAATCCCAGAGCTTCACAAAGGCGAGAAAATCCGACTGCTCGTGCCAGAAACGCCGATGCAGCTGATCGGCGGCCTGCTGTTTATCCGCCGGGCGCTCGCGCGGATCCTGCACTGACAGAGCACTGATGATAATCAGCACTTCACGCACACAACCCTGCTCGCCGGCGGCCAGCAGCATGCGCGCCAAACGCGGGTCCACCGACAGTTGCGCCAACTGCTTGCCGGTTGCGCTCAAGCGCTGCTTGTTGTCGACCGCGTGCAGCTCCTGCAAGAGTTTGAAGCCGTCGTTGATCAGCCGGCGATCGGGCGGATCGATAAACGGAAACTTGTGGATATCGCCCATGCGCATCTGCAGCATCTGCAGAATAACCGCCGCCAGATTGGTGCGCAGAATTTCGGCGTCGGTAAATTCGGGCCGGGCGAGAAAGTCCTCTTCGCTGTAAAGGCGAATACAGATACCGGCACTGACCCGACCGCAGCGGCCTTTGCGCTGATTGGCGCTCGCCTGAGACACCGGCTCGACCGGCAAGCGCTGCACTTTGGTGCGATAGCTGTAACGACTCAGGCGGGCAAACCCCGGATCGATCACATAGCGAATGCCCGGCACGGTAATCGAGGTTTCCGCGACGTTGGTGGCCAGCACCACACGCCGGCCGGTGTGCGGAGCAAACACTCTCTGCTGCTCGGCCATGCTCAGGCGGGCATAAAAAGGCAGCACTTCCAAGTGTTGAAACTGAGCGTCGCGGATTGCCTTGGCGGCCTCGCGAATCTCCCGTTCGCCACTGAGAAACACCAATACATCGCCCCCGCGCGGCCCTTTGCCGCTGCGCTCGTAGTCCTGCAGTTCGGCCAAGGCTTCGATAATCGGTTGATAGGGGTCGTCGCGCTCGGATTCAGCTTCCAGCGGCGGCCGATACCAAACGTCTACCGGATAGCTGCGCCCGGAGACTTCGATAATTGGCGCATCGTCGAAGTGGCGGGAGAAGCGTTCCAGATCGATAGTCGCCGAGGTAATAATCAGCTTCAGATCCGGGCGTTTGGGCAACAACTGTTTGAGAAAGCCGAGCAGAAAATCGATGTTGAGGCTGCGTTCGTGCGCCTCATCGATAATCAAAGTGTCGTAGCGATTGAGAAAAGGGTCTTTTTGAATTTCGGCCAGCAGTATGCCGTCGGTCATGACCTTGACCAACGTCTGGTCGCTGGACTGATCGGTAAAGCGTACCTGGTAGCCCACCAGATCGCCCAGCGGGCTGTTCAGCTCCTCGGCGATTCGGCTGGCGACCGTATGCGCCGCCACCCGGCGCGGCTGGGTGTGGCCTATGAGGCCCGCCACTCCACGCCCGAGCTCGAGGCAAATCTTGGGCAGCTGGGTAGTCTTGCCCGAGCCGGTTTCACCCGCCAGCACCACTACCTGGTGAGCGCGAATAAGTTCGGCAATTTCTTCACGCTTGTCCGAAACCGGCAGCTCGGGATAGTTGATGGCTTGCGGTAAGCGCTCGAGCCGCCGCTGATACAGCTGCTGCGAAGTCGTCAATTGCTGCTCAAAGCGGGCCAGACCCTGCAGACGTTTGTCAGACTCGGGCATTTGCTCCAGCTCGCGCCAGCGGCGCGCCAGGCGGTGTCGATCCCGGATCATGGTGTCTTGCAGCTGTGGCGCTTTATCGGTGGGTGTTGCGGTCATGCCTATGGGGTCTCCTCAGTGCCCGGCATGATAGCAAAAAGCGGCGGGGGACGGGGGACGGCACAAATATAGCCCCTAGGATCTGACGCTACGCAACAACCCAAACCGAAAAACCTATCCTACCTCGAAAAAAACAGGGGCGCCTTTCAGCGTTCCCCGTCTTTCGTTAACCGTTAACCGT
>CAZKCY010000123.1:0-7108 GCA_964551155.1 uncultured Marinimicrobium sp.
CACCTCGCTCCGTGATGACCCACGTCCGCATCGCGTAGCTATCGTTCTGGGCTTGCAGAAAATCACCATCAAGGAAATTCATAGCGGTCCAGAGCTTACGGTCGCCGAGACCTTCCGGATATCCGAGCACAGTCGGGAGATGCACGAAGCGCTGGAAAAAGCCGGTAAGGATGTCACTTACATCGAGCTGGAGGGAGCCAACCACTATTTAACCAATAACGACGACCGGGTAGCGACGCTAGCCGCTTTTGAAAAGTTTCTGGCCGAGCACCTGAACCCAGAACAGTAATTGGCGATGAGTTACTGCTGCCACCGCCTGCCGCTGTTCCGGCATGCGGTGGCAGCCGCCGCTAACAACCTCGATTTATTTCTTATCGGATACCTTTTCCACTTCTCCGAACAGCAGTATCAACCCATAGACCGTGAACGAGACAATCATCGAAGGCAGCAACTCGTAGGTGTAATCGCGAATGAAGCTGTAATGCGAAATCAAATACGCCACTACGCCCGCCATCATAATGGTAATGCACTGCCCCTCGCTTGGCAGTCGCCGAAACCGGTAGATCAACATCAAAGGCGCAAATGCCGAAGCCAACAACCCCCAGGCTAAAATCACCAACTCAAACACGCTATCGTTGCCGTAGAGGGCAATCAGCAGTGCTACCGCAACTACGGTGAAAGTGGCAAATTTGGTGAAGATAAAACTGAGCGGATTGTCGGGGTTCACGTCCCGGGAAATTGCCGCCGAACAGCTGATTACCAGTGAATCAGCGGTAGACATAGTCGCGGCGAACAAGCCCGCCAACACCACCCCGGCGAGAATTTCCGGCATCAGGCGAATTGCCATAGTGGGCAGAGCCAGCTCGCTGTCAAAGTTGGCGGAATCGGTAATGATCAGGCGCGACAAAAGCCCGACAATAATGGTGGCGCCGTAGAAGAAGATAAACCAGCTGTAGTACCAGGCCCTTACCCGGGTCATCAATTTGGCGTCGGTGAGGCTCATATAGCGCACCATCACATGGGGTTGTCCTACGACCCCGAAACCGGCGAACAGCCAGCCCACCACGAACAAAAAGGCTGAGAAGGCGGTACTTTCCGGCGGAAACCAACCCATATAGCCGTCTTTGATCTGATACAGGCTCTCGAGCATCTGGTTCCAGCCGCCGACGTGCTGCATGGTCATCCACATCAGCATCGGCATGGCGAAGACCATCACAAACGACTGGGCCGCGTCGGTCCAAATAGAGGCGCGTATGCCGCCGGCAAAACTGTAGATCAGCACAATTACCGCGCCCAGTATCGCACCGGTGGACAGATCCCAGTCCAACAAAACATGCAGCGCCTTGCTGCCGGCATTGAGTTGAGCCCCGGCGTAGGTGCCGAGAAACACCAGAATCAAAAGCCCCGAAATCAACCGCAAGCGATTGTAGGATTGGCCCCACCAATCGGCGATCAGACCGCTGAAGGAATCCAGCTCTTGACGCTCGGTGGTGTCTCGAATCGCCCGCCAAAGGGTGCGCGAGCCGATGTAGTCCCCCGCAATCCAGCCAATCATCAACCAGATGGAGCTCAGTCCGTTGGTATAGGTAAAACCGATCATGCCGGTGAACATATAACCACTGTTGTTGGTGGCCACCGCCGAGAGCGCCACCAGCCAGGGCTTGATGCTCTGGCCTGCGGTCAAGTAGTCGTTGGTGGTGTGTTTGCTGGCGATCATCGACAGGGCGCCGATGACCACGAATACCAACAAAAAAAACAGGAAGCTGGCTATCACCATAGCTTTAGCCTTTGTGCGAGTGAATGGCGTCTTTTCTAAAGCCTAGCACACTCACAGGGCGCCAAAACCGGCGCCCAACAAAGCTTGGAAGCGGCAGGCAAGCCGCTGATAAACGCCTGGCTATACCGAATGGCGTAAATAGTCGCTGACTTCGCCGGGACTGCCTCGGAAGACGATCCGCGCGGATTTTTGTTGCAGCTGATAATCGTACATGGGGTCGTAGTAGTCGCGTAGCAAAGGGCGAATCCAGTCGCGGTGGAGGCTCTCGTCGCCGGCTTTGTGGGCCACCAGGGCCTGCTCCAGCCTCCTGCTTAATTCAGCATGGCGAGCGCCGCCCAGGCGCCGGCGCACTCTATCCAAAGCGTCGCGCAGGTCCTGGGCGAAATTCTCAAATGCGGTCAGCTCGTCAGCCTGCAGCCGCCAGTCATTGAGATTATCGAGAATGTAATTTTTGAAGGAGTGCTCCAGCCGCTCTTCCAGATCAACTTCGACGACCACTATGGGCGCTCGGTCCATGACATCTTGAAGCGGCAGCGGTAAGGTGCACCGACCGATAAAGTGGCCCTCGTCCTCAAGCACGAGAGGCTGTTCAGCCGCTAACTGATTGCGCCGTAAAAGATCAATGCTCAGTGAGTTTTCAAAGTCAATCTGGGCCGGCTGACCGCCGACGCGACGACCAAAAGAGCTGCCTCTGTGATGGGCCAGGCCTTCGAGATCGACGCTGTTGGGAAGCCGATTTAAAAACTCTGTCTTGGCCGCGCCGGTACGCCCGCCCAACAACACAAAGCTGCGCTCTCGGCAGACCTGCTCGATATTGTCGATAAGAAACCGACGCATGGCTTTGTAACCGCCGCGCACGCGCGGATAATCGCAGCCGGCTTCGGCAAGCCACTGCTGGCAAATCTGGGAGCGCAGCCCGCCCCGAAAGCAATACAAATAGCCATTGGGATGCCGGCGGGCAAAATCCACCCAAGCGGCCAGGCGTTCGGCTTTAATCTCACCGGCCACCAGCTTGTGTCCCAATTCAATCGCCGCCTCCTGGCCCTGCTGTTTGTAACAGGTTCCTACTCGCTCCCGCTCTCGATCAGTCATTAGGGGTAAATTGACCGCGCCGGGAAAGGCGCCTTTGGCGAACTCTACCGGTGCTCGAGTGTCGATCATCGGCACATCTTGCAAAAATAGGGTGCGAAAATCGTCAGTGTCCGAACGTTTGGCTGTGGTGCTCATCGGATAGCTACCTGACTGCATAAAGCTAGGCCGGTTGGGGGCCGTGACGCATTGGCCGCGCCCTGGTTTGTGATGTGTAACGCCATAAATGCCCCCGGAACTCGATTGCGGCATTATACGGTCCGGGGCCACGGCTGTCACAGGCGCAAAGACGCGCCTGGAAGTGTCAACTCAGTCGCCTCGTTCGAGCTCGACCCCCTCCATCTCGACCCTGTCGATCAGGGCCTTGAACAGCCGGCGCTGGCGGGGCATGAACAGCAAAAACTCGGGGTGCCACTGCACGCCCATCAGAAAGCCCGCATTGGGATCTTCCACCGCCTGGACAATGCCGTCCAGATCTCGCCCGGACACCTGCAGCTTGTCGCCGACTTTGTCGATGGCCTGATTGTGCAGACTGTTGATGCGCTTGCGAGGGGCACCGAGCATGTCGTCGAGGCGGGAGCCGGGCTCCACCAACAGGGTTTTCAGGGGCAATATAGTACGCCGATGGGAGGTTTTGTTGCGGTGGCTGCGCAAATCCTGGAACAGGCTGCCGCCCAAACAGGCGTTGAGCAACTGGGCGCCGCGACAGATGCCCAACAAGGGCAGGCCTCGGGCCAGAGCATCTTTAATTACCTTGGTTTCCAGCTTATCGCGTGCCGGGTCGTACTGGGGCTCAACTTCCGGCTCGGCGGCGTAGAGCACCGGGTCTATATCGTGACCGCCGGTGACTACCACGCCGTGGTAGTCGAATTCTTGGTCAATTTGACTGGGCCTGATTTGCAGCGGTCGGGCGCCGTAGAGCCAGACCGCTAGAGCCACCATAGAGCGCGGGCCAAAGGCGCCGCGCTCAGGCCCGGTGATTGCGATTACTGGTCGAGCCATTGCTTTTTGACCTCCTTTTTCCAGTCGCCAAACCAGCGCTCGATTTTGCTGTCGAGAAATTTGCAATAGGCTTTGCAGCAGGCTTCCAGGCGCTCCTCATCGGCGGCGAGTTTTTCCACCTGTATCCAGTCGTTCCAGGATTTGTGCAAGCCCCAGTTGGGTAAGTGGATTTCGCAGTCGGGCAAACGGTAGTGAAACGCCGGACGCGGCTTAATCAGAGGGTCCTCGGTAACTGCCCGCACCCGATCTTTATCCAGGTGTAAAAACAGCGGCAGACAATCCAAGGCCCGATTACGGGTCGGGTTAAACTCCAGGTAATCGTCGATCATATCCCCGGTATCAGGCCAATAGTCGGGATCCACCACTTTGCGGGCGTAATCTTTACCAAATGGATCTATGTAGTTGGTTACCTGGCGCGAGACATTGATGTCGGCGCGCTCGTAAAGCCAATCGTAGAGGCACAAAAAAGCCTTGAGGTAAGCACACAAAACTTTCGGGTCGGTTGTCGGAATTTCAGGATTGAACTGCATGCCGAAGGCGTTCAAGAGCCGATCCGAGGTACCTTTGGCGCCAACCTCGTGCAATACCTTGATAACCTGCTCCACATCCTGAAGGCGATCCAACGGCAAAGGGGGGCTTACCAACTCCAGCGGCACCAAGCCTTCGGCGAGCCAGCTCAGCGCGTCTTCAGCTGAATCGCCCAGGTCGCCGGCGAAGGTGCCCTTCCGGCGCCGCTCTCGGCCCAGCTTCTTGATTAAATTCGAGTCCAGTTCAACCAACCAGTCGCCCGCTGGATCGCCCTTTAGGGCGCGCTCGTAGCGGCCGACTACTTCTATGTCGACACCGAGATAATCGGCCGCAATCTGAGCCAATTCATCGATGGTCACGCCGTTCATTTCCAGCTCTACCCCAACTCGGCGAGTATTGCCTTCGGGGTTCCGAGTCCAGACCGGCTGCTGCAACTCTGTGCTGTCATTTGCCATAAAATTACTTCTCACACGTTTTGCAGACTGTCGATAAATTCGAACTTGGCATTCGTGAGTTAATTGGTTTATTCATTGGGTAGCCTTTGGTAGACCCAGGCTCGGCTGCCGTCCTCTAACTCCAGTAACAACCGGTCGTAACGCAGACCCAAGCGCTCGTAGCGATCCAGCCGGCGCAGCTGCTCCGGGGTTACCTTAAACACTAAGCCCTCCACTTGGCTGTCGGCGTCGGGGGTTATATCCAACGCCTCTTTTTGATAGCCGGGCAGCACGGCCGGCTTTGGGTCGAGCCGATCACCCATCACCAGCCAGCGAACCAAAGGGCGGCGCAAGGTGCCGTAAACAAACACCCTGTGCTCCCGGTTGGGGTCCAAAGCGGGAAGATTTTCTGGAGCCTGATACCCGAAAGGGCTGAGCAACACTAGCCAGAGATAAAGCGCTGTGCCCAGCAAAAGTGTCAAACTGACTGCCAGCAAGCCCCAGGTCCAACGTCGTCGCCGGAGGAGCCGCGCTCGATGTTGAGTCCGGGAGCTGTCGGGTTTCTTCATGGTTTCAGCATAGACGAGGAGCCGCCGGCCTGGCAAGCGAGGGATTTGGAGCTAAGAACAGGCAACAAAAGGTGAGCCGTCGAGGCCTCTAGACCGTATAGAATTAGCTCAGGTAATGCATTATTCGCCGTAAAGAGTCCCTAAAATGCCCCGACTAAACTTCTCTAGCACCGATTTAGATGCCATGGAAAGCCGCTATCGAGCGCACTTCATCAATTCTCTGGCGGGCTTTAAAAGCGCAAACTTGGTGGGTAGTGTCGACGCCAATGGCCGCAACAACCTGGCAATCGTAAGTTCAGTGATTCACTTGGGAGCCTCGCCACCTCTTATGGGCATGGTGACCCGGCCGCGCAGCGTCGAACGCCATACCGTAGAGAACTTGATCGAGACCGGCTTTTATACCCTCAACCAGGTCAACAGCGAGATTGTCGAAGCCGCCCATCAAACCTCGGCGCGCTATTCCCGCGAGCACTCAGAGTTCAATGCCACAGGCTTGACCCCGGTATACGGCTCTGTGCATCCGGCGCCCTATGTCGCTGAAAGTCGACTGAGTGTGGGTTTAAAATTGCGCGAGCGCAAGCTGATAGAGCTGAACAATACCGAATTCATTATCGGTGAGATTATCGAAGTCTGGTTGGACTCGGAGGCTCTACAGAGCGATGGCTTTGTCGATTTGGAGACCTTGGGAAGCGTCACTATCTCTGGCCTGGATAGTTATCATCGCACCCAGAGCATGGGACGCCTGAGCTACGCCAAACCAGATCGAGCGCCCCAGTTTATTTCTTCAAAGCCCGCCCAGTGGCCCAGCTAGCAAACTCAGCGGGAGGTCACCACGCAATTGCGGCCTTTGTGTTTGGCCTCGTAGAGCGCTCGGTCGACACGCTCAAAAATCTGATCGAGCGACTCCCGCTCGCGCAGTTGCGCGACACCAAAGCTCGCGGAGACCCCCTGCTCCAACGTCTCGCCAAAATCCTGCTCACCGATCAGCCTGCAAAGCTTCTGGGCAATGCCCTGAGCTTCCTCAAGCGATGTGTCGCGACACACCAGCACGAACTCCTCACCACCCCAGCGGGCAAAAATATCGCTGGTGCGCACGTTCTGTTTTACCAGAGCCGATACTCCGGCCAATATGCGATCACCTACCGCGTGCCCATAGGTGTCATTAATTTGCTTGAAGTGATCCAGATCCAGCATCACTATCGATAAAGGCTTGCCTTCACGCCGCCACTCCGCCAGCCCTAGGCGCATGGCGTCGCCGATGCCCTCGCGGTTGAAAGCCCCCGTGAGCGGGTCGGTTTTGGCTTTTTCTTCCAGCTCCTGACTGCGGCTGTCGAGTAGCCGGTTGATTTCCACCAACTCCCGTTCGCGCTCGCTTTTACGCCTTAGTTCCCGGCTTAGCGAAACGCTTCGAACCGCAAGAAAGCCCATAGCCGCCAACAGCCAGGTACCCAGAATGCCCTGATACCAGCTTTCACTGGAAAGCCACTGCCCCTCCAGTTCGATCTTGCTCAAGGTGAATTTATGTTCCCCCACTTGAGGGTTGGAGCCGGTCTGTACTTCCATAACGACAATGTTGTCAAACTGCGGATGACCCAATACCGGGGCAATTTCAGAGCGGTAGAACCACCAGTTGGCGACAAAAAAATCACGGATTGAAAAAGTGATGGGCTCGCCCGGTTTTAACAACTTGGCGTCAAACTCTACTTGAT
>CAZKCY010000124.1:0-7106 GCA_964551155.1 uncultured Marinimicrobium sp.
CAACCATGCCTTCTACCGGGGATACGATGTTCAGCTCCTCGACTCGACGCTCCAGAGTTTGAATAAGCATTTGTTGACTGTCTGACTGGAGCTTCAGGGAGCGGTCATAGAACTCGACGGAATCATCCGACAATGCCAGGTTCTGCTCCGCCTGCCGGTGCTCCAACTGAGCCCTTTCCAGGTTATCGGCCATCTCTTCGTAGTCCAGCTCGCTGATCAAATTGAGCTGATAGGACTTGTCGGCGCGGCGCTTCTCCCGCTGCATGGCTTTGAGCTGTACCTCCGCCATTGCCAGAGCCTGCTGCTGTTCCAGGCGCAACTGTTCGGTTTCGATTTTCTGGCGTGCCAAGTCCACCTGCAGGCGAGTCAGTTCAGTTCGTTCCCGGGCCAGGGCTTCGCGCAACTCCGGGCTGTCGATCACCGCCAGCAGCTGGCCCTCGGTGACCGAGTCGCCGGCCTTTACTTTTAGCTCAATGGTGCCCTGTTCGGGGCTGAACAAAGTAGGGCTGTTGGCTACGACTATGCGGCCCTGGGCCATGACTTCGCGCACCAAGTCGCCGCGCTCCACCGTCGCTAGCCGCAGCTCGGCACGGTCCAGGACCCGGTCGGCGGCGAAGGTTTGGGATAGCGCGGTAAAGCCATAGACAAGGAGCGCAAGCGTTGCTGTGGACGCTCCCACAATCAAACCCAGGCGCCTGCGTCTGCTTTTTGAGGCGACGGGCATATCTTGATGAGCGATATCTTGAATGCGACTGGCCATTGAGGTCTCGTATGCTTGGTTGAATGAATGAGCGGTATGAAGCAGATATGGCAAGGAGCGTGCCATAGCTCATAAATTATCTATAGGCTATTGATTTATCGGGATAAATTGCTTTTTCGCTGGGGTAGCAATAGTTTGAAATGTGTCCGGAAAAGTGTCCGCTTGGGCCTTGCGTACAGCTGCGGACACGGGGCCCATCCCCGGCAGCTAAGTGCCTTGAAAGCTTGCTAGAAAACCCCTTTTGGCGGCGAAATCATTCAACGAGAATTTGCCAAGAATATTGCGATTAAGGTTGGAAATAATGTTGACAGGGGCTAAAAACCCTATACTATGGAGGTCGCTTGAAAGTATTACTGATATTTATGCACAACCATTTCGATGCCCGTCTGTAGTTATCGTCCTGTCCGCCATAAGTAATAGCAACACTCTTCTAGCACGACGGCCTCATGTTGAGGTCTGGTTAATTTTTAAATTTTTAGGATATGACTATGTCTACCACTACTGGCACCGTAAAATGGTTTAACGAAGCAAAAGGTTTTGGCTTTATCGAGCAAGAATCTGGTCCCGACGTTTTCGCACACTTCAGCGCTATTTCTGGTTCAGGCTTCAAAACCCTGGCCGAAGGCCAAAAAGTCAGCTTCACCGTGACTCAGGGCCAAAAAGGTCCTCAGGCCGAAAACATCGTAGCTATCTAAACCTAGCTGCCGGGTTCGCCGCGAAGCGAACCCTTCTCGAAACCCCTAGGCAAGCCCAAAGGGTCAGAGAATCTAAAAGGGTAGAGCCTAAGGGCTCTGCCCTTTTTTTATACTAAGATTTCGCTTTTTGTCTAATTGCCTCCTTGCGCAAGCCTTCGTTAACCGCGCATTGGGCAAGAAGGTGTTGGGGAAGTTGTTCGGAAACCTTGCACCGACAGGATGTCGGTGCAGAGCCTCCAGGGATGGATTCACGGCGTGTTTTCGAACAGCTTCCCCAACACCTACCCCCAAACTATAAGATTGTGGGCTCTCACCCCCACAGCTTGATCTACGGAGAACCAGGTCCTTGAGCCAATCGTCTTTTTCCTCTCTGCCACTGAACAAAGCTCTGCTCGACAACCTCGAGTCGCTCGGCTACCACAGCATGACGCCCATTCAGGCGCAAAGCTTGCCGCCCATTGTCGCCGGTCGAGATCTGATCGCCCAGGGCAAAACCGGCTCCGGTAAAACGGCTGCCTTTGGTATCGGCTTGTTGCACAAGCTTGAAGTCAAAGCCTTCCGGATCCAGTCTTTGGTGCTCTGTCCGACCCGCGAACTGGCCGATCAAGTGGCCCGCGAACTGAGAGCGCTGGCGCGCACCACCCACAATATCAAGATTCTGACGGTCTGCGGCGGTATGCCCTTTGGGCCTCAAATCAACTCCATTGAGCACGGCGCCCACATAATCGTAGGCACCCCGGGGCGAATTGAAGAGCATCTGCGCAAAGGCACGCTCAGTTTCGAACATGTGAACACTCTGGTCTTGGACGAAGCCGACCGAATGCTCGACATGGGTTTTGAAGAGTCGCTCGATGCGATTCTTGCCCAGGTGCCGAGCGACCGGCAGACGTTGCTGTTCAGCGCCACTTACCCGGATCAGATCCAGGCCATGGCTGAGCGGGTAATGCGGGAGCCGGAAATAGTGCGTCTGACCGAAACTCACGACGAACAAAGCATTTCCCAACGCTTTTACCGGCTGGGCGAGGACGCCGAGCGCCCCGAGGCAGTAAGGCTACTCCTGCTGGAACAGCGCCCTGACTCTGCGCTGGTGTTCTGCAGCACCAAGCGGGAGACCCAAGAGCTGGCCGATCATCTAAAGCGCAAAGGTTTCAGCGCGCTGGCCTTACACGGAGATATGGAACAAAAGGACCGCGACCGCACTCTGGTGTTGTTCGCGAGCCACTGCGCCTCGGTACTGGTGGCCACCGACGTGGCCGCGCGCGGCCTGGATATCGAAAGCCTGGATCTGGTGGTGAACTATCACCTGGCCCGCGACCCGGAGGTCCATGTGCACCGCATTGGTCGCACGGGCCGGGCCGGCAGTCGAGGCATGGCCTGCACGTTATTTACCGAACGCGAGACGCACAAAATCGAACGCTTGGAAAAGTACCTCAACCAAAGCGCCGAGATTTCATTGCTACCGCCCCAAAGCCTGTTAAACGAGCCGCCTTATAAAGCCCCGATGGTTTGCCTGCAGATCGGCGCCGGCAAAAAGCAAAAGCTGCGCCCCGGGGATATTCTGGGCGCGCTGACCAGCGGCCAGGAACTGGACGGCAAGCAAGTGGGCAAGATTCATGTGGCCGACAACAGCGCCTATGTCGCGGTCAGCCGCAAAGTGGCGGATTTGGCGCTGGAAAAGCTCGGTGAAGGTAAGCTGAAAGGACGCTCGTTTCGAGTTAGAGCCATCGAAAGTTGAGCTGTTAAAAGTTCGCTAGGCTCTCACTTAGGTGAAGTTTGGACTTGAGGTGGAACTATGCAGAAAACATTGTTGATCATTGGCTTGTTCTTTATTTTGGTGGCTTTGACCTGGCCCTGGCTTAAGCACATTCCCCTGGGCCGCCTGCCGGGCGATATAGTAGTTCAGCGGCCGAACTTCACCTTTTTCTTTCCGATTACCAGCATGATTTTGGTGAGCCTGATCATGTCGGCGATAGCCTATTTATTCAGAAGGTAATTCTTTACCTGCAATCCGGATAGCGAGCCTTTATAGGAGCGCCCCATGGGCGCGATTTTCGCGGGCATGGCCCGCTCCTACAATCAGATAATAAAAAAAAGGGGGCAGCGAACTGCCCCCAGAGGTCGACTTCACGAAGCAATGAAGAAGAAGGGGAAAGGAAAACCTTTAAATCTGTATTTCAACTTTGTCGTCATTAACTCTCACTGGGTAAACGCTCACCTTTTTGTCTGGGTTCTCCAGACATTCGCCAGTGCGCAAATCGTAATGCTGCTTGTACAGCGGCGAAGCCACCACAATGGATTCCCCCAGTGAGCCGATGATCCCGCGCGAAAGAACATTGGCTTTGCCTATAGGATCGTAATTGCTAATGGCGAACACCTCGTTCAGGCGGCGCGAATAGAGCAGGGCGACCTGCTGCTGGTTGATCAGCGCACAGATGCCGCTATTGGGCACCAGATCGCTCTTGCTGCACACTTCCACCCATTGAGCTTGGTTCTTTGGCGTTTCGGCCAGCGCGCTATTTGCTGCACTCATGCTTGTTCTCCTATAGATAAGTTTTAGTCAACCAACTCGACAAATTGAATATTGCTCGACCGTTCCTCTTCGGTCGCCGGGCGGCGCTGACCGCGCTCGGCTACGTAGGCTAGATTGTCGTCGGGTTGATCGGCGTTGACGAAGTGGCGGAAACGCTTGAGCTTTTCCGGGTTCTCGATGGTGGTTTTCCACTCGCACTGGTAGTTGGCAATGTTGGTGGTAATCGCATCTTCCAATTCCTGACCTATTTCCAACTTGTCGTCGATGACCACTTCTCTCAGATAGTCGAGGCCGCCTTCGAGATTTTCCATCCAAACTGAAGTGCGCTGCAGGCGATCGGCGGTGCGAATGTAGAACATCAAGAGCCGGTCGATATAACGCACCAGGGTTTCGTCGTCCAGGTCGGTGGCAAACAGATCAGCGTGGCGCGGGCGCATACCGCCGTTGCCGCACACATAGAGGTTCCAGCCTTTTTCGGTGGCGATCACGCCTATGTCTTTGGACTGGGCTTCGGCGCATTCGCGGGTACAGCCGGAAACTCCGAACTTGATTTTGTGCGGCGCGCGCAGGCCCTTGTAGCGATTCTCCAAAGCGATCGCCATGTCGACGCTGTCTTGCACACCGTAGCGACACCAGGTGCTTCCGACGCAGGATTTCACTGTGCGTAGCGACTTGCCGTAGGCGTGACCGGTTTCAAAGCCGGCGTCGATCAGCTGTTTCCAGATGTCCGGCAATTGATGCATTTGCGCGCCGAAAAGATCAATGCGCTGACCGCCGGTGATTTTGGTGTAAAGGTTGTACTGTTTGGCAACTTGGCCGAGCACCACCAGCTTGTCGGGGGTGATTTCGCCCCCGGCGACTCGCGGCACTACGGAATAGGTACCGTCCTTTTGCATGTTGCCCAGATAGATATCGTTGGTATCCTGCAGGCCTATGTGCTTATCGTCGAGAATGTATTCATTCCAGAAGGAGGCGAGTATCGAGCCCACCGCCGGCTTGCAGATATCGCAACCCAGCCCCTTGCCGTGGCTGTCGAGGAGCTCGTCAAAGGTTTGAATTTTTTTCACCCGAACAATGTCGGCCAGCTCTTGGCGGCTATATTCAAAATGTTCGCACAGGTGGTTGTTAACCTCGACGCCCAGCGAGCTTAATTCGGCGTCCATCACCTGTTTGACCAGAGCGGTACAGCCACCGCAACCGGTGGAGGCTCCTGTGCAGGATTTAATGCCGCCCATATCGCAGCAGCCTTCCTGGACCGCTTGGCGTACATCGCCTTTGCTGACGTCGTAGCAGGAACAGATCTGCGCGCTGTCGGGCAGCGCGTCCACGCCCATGGCCGGACCGGCGCCTTCGGTCTGGGGCAGAATGAACTGCTCGGGCGATTCGGGCAGATCCATTTCGTTAACGCACAATTGTTGCAGCGTGCCATAGGCTTCGGTATCGCCGACCAGAATCGCGCCGAGTAATTTCTTGCCATCGGCCGAGACTACCAGACGTTTGTAGATTTCCGCCACGCCATCGCTGTAGGTGTAACACTGGGCGCCCGGAGTTTGCGCCAGGGCATCACCGACGCTGGCGACATCCACGCCCAGCAGTTTCAGTTTGGTGCTCATATCGGCGCCAGTGAATTGCTCTTCACCACTCAAGATGTGAGAAACCGCTACCTTGGCCATATGGTAGCCGGGCGCGACCAGACCAAAAATCTGGTTCTGCCAGAGCGCGCATTCGCCGATGGCGTAAATGCCTTCGATCGAAGTCTGGCAGTTGTTGTCAATCACGATGCCGCCGCGCTCGCCCAGATCCAGACCGCAGTCGCGCGCCAATTCATCGCGCGGGCGAATGCCGGCCGAGAAGATTACCATGTCAGTTTCCAGGTGAGTCTCGTCGACAAAGTTCATTCGATAGCGAGCGGTTTCGCCTTTAATAATTTCCTTGGTGTTTTTACCGGTATGGACATCCACGCCCAGTGCTTCGATTTTGCGCACCAGTAATTGACCGCCCCCTTCGTCTAGCTGGCGCGACATCAAGCCCTTGGAGAATTCCAGTACGTGAGTTTTTAAGCCTAGCTCTTTCAAGGCGTTGGCCGCCTCCAGGCCGAGCAAACCGCCGCCAATGACAGCGCCGATTTTGCTGCTTTTGGCCGAAGCGGTAATGGCTTCCAGATCCTCGATAGTGCGATACACCAGGCAGTGGGGTTGATCGCCGCCGGGGATTGGCGGCACGAACGCATAAGAGCCAGTGGCCAGCACCAGTTTGTCATAGCCCTCGGTGCGGCCGCTGGCGGTGGTAACGGAGCGTTGTTCTGGATTGATGGCCACGACCTTGTCATTGAGAGTGTAGATAACCCCATGCTCTCGGTAATCGGCTTCAGTGGTCAGGGCTAGGTCGTCGGCGCTCGAGCCGGAAAAATAGCTGCTCAGTTTCACTCGATCGTAAGCCAACCGAGGTTCTTCGGAAAAAGTGATGATTTCAAATTCATCCCGTTGGGCGGTGCCCAGCAGAGTTTCGATAAATTTGTGGCCGACCATACCATTGCCGACGACGATAATGCGCTGTTTCATGAGCGACTCCTCAGGCTGAAAGACGTTGCTGCTGCGCGCTGGTTTCGAGCAGCGACAGCCAGTGTTGCGGTTGCAGTTCGGCGGCAAGGGTAACCACCTGACCGATGACAATAAGGGCGGGTGATTGCACCGCCTGCTGTTCAATTTCTTGGGCCAGCTGTGCCAGGCTGGTAGTGATTAGCCGCTGGTTATCCCGGCAGCCGTTTTCGATAACTGCGGCGGGAGTGTTCAATGCCAGTCCAGCTTTACTCAACTCGTTAGCGATTTGATCGGCGCGGGTCAGGCCCATATAAAACACCAGGGTGTGGTCCAACTGCGCCAGCGCCTGCCAGTTGATATCCAAGCTCTTGTCGGCATGAGCGGTAACAAAAGTGCAGCCTTGAGAAAGACCCCTGTGGGTCAATGGAATACCCGCGCTGCTGCTGCAGCCGGACGCCGCGGTAATACCGGGAATAACTTCGGCCTCCACCTGGGCGCGCCTCAGTACCAACAACTCCTCGCCACCTCGACCGAACACAAATGGGTCACCGCCTTTTATCCGGCAGACTTTCAAACCGCGC
>CAZKCY010000125.1:0-7049 GCA_964551155.1 uncultured Marinimicrobium sp.
CGCCGTGCTGCGCACTCTGGGGCTGACTGCCCGCCAGGTGATGGCGGTATTCGTGGTGCAGGGCAGTGCGGTAGGCTTTGCCGGTACCTTGATAGGCGCAGTTCTCGGCAGTGTGCTGGCAGTGTTTATCGGGCCTTTGGTGGCCAGTTTGGAGTCCCTGTTGGGGCTGCGGGTATTTGATCCCTCTGTGTATTTCATCAGTTATCTGCCCTCGGAGCTCCGCTGGCAGGATCTGCTCGCAATTTGCGCCACGGCTCTGGTACTGAGCTTGTTGGCCACTCTTTATCCGGCCTACCGCGCCGCCCAAATCGAACCCGCTGAGGCATTGCGTTATGAGTAGTGAACAGGCAACCGCGGTACTCAGTTGCCAACAAGTGAATAAAACCTATCATCAAGGGCCTGTTGAGGTGCCGGTGCTTAAATCCGTCAGCATGCGCGTTGAGCGCGGCGAGCGAGTGGCCATTGTGGGCGCCTCCGGATCGGGCAAATCGACCCTGCTCAACATTCTCGGCGGCTTGGATTTACCCGGCTCGGGCCAGGTCTGGGTGGCGGGGGAAGAGCTCTCCAGCCTGAGTGCCGATGAGCGCGGCCGCCTGCGCAATCGCAGCCTGGGATTTGTGTACCAGTTTCACCACCTGCTGCCCGAATTTACCGCCCTCGAGAATGTCGCCATGCCTTTGCAGATCGGGCGCTGGCCCAAGGCCCAGGCCCAAGAAAAGGCGGCCGCGCTGCTGGAGCGGGTGGGTCTGGCAAAGCGGGTTCAGCACAAGCCTTCCGAGCTGTCGGGAGGCGAGCGGCAGCGAGTCGCCATAGCCCGGGCCTTGGTGGCCAACCCGGCCTGCGTGCTGATGGACGAACCCACCGGCAACCTGGACCGCCATGCCGGCGAAGCCATTCAGGCTCTGATGTTGGAGCTGAACCGCAGCATAGGCATTAGTTTCGTGGTGGTTACTCACGATGAGCATTTGGCTCAGCGCATGGACCGGGTTTTGACTCTGAGCGACGGAGTGCTCGATGCTCAATAAGCTGGTGTTTGCCATCGGTCAGCGCTATGCGGTATCCCGCCGCCACAGCCAGCTGGTGTCATTTATCTCCTCGGTATCGATCGCCGGCCTGATTATTGGCGTAGCGCTATTAATTCTGGTGATGTCGATTATGAACGGCTTTGACCGGGAGCTGCGCGAGCGGATTCTGGGCATAATGCCTCACGCCAGCATCTATCACCGCGACGGTATGGCGAACCCGGAAGACTTGCTTGCGCAGATTCGTCAGCAACCACAAGTAGAGTCGGCGGTGCCTTTTGTCAGCCTACAGGGGTTGGCTTCTTACCGGCGTGAGGTGGCGCCGGTCAACCTTTACGGTATCCCGCCGGACGATCCCGCTCAGAAAGAATCTCTGCGTCAGTTTATGCCCGACCAGGCTCTGGAGAGCTTGGCTGCGCACCCTCGGGGTCTATTGCTTGGCGCCGGGCTGGCCGAGCAGCTGCAGGTTGAGGCCAAAGACAAGCTGACCCTGGTAGTGCCACGCCGCAGCGGCCAGAGCCAGGCCCCGGCCATTGGCGCTTTCGAAGTACTGGCGGTATTCAATACCGGCACTGAGATCGATAATTTACTGGCGCTCACCAGTCTGGAGCAGGCTTCGCAATTATCTGACTTCCCCGGCTCGGTGACCGGCATCCGGCTTCAGGTAAAGGATCTATTTGAGGCGCCGAGCGTTGCCCGCTCAATTGTCGACAGCTTGCCGTTCGGTTTTTATTCGTCCGACTGGACCCGTACCCACGGCAATCTTTATCAGGCGATTCACATGTCCAAGAACCTGGTGGGCCTGCTGCTGTTTTTGATTATCGCCATAGCGGCCTTCAACCTGGTATCCACCTTGATCATGGTGGTGGTCGACAAGCATGGCGATATCGCGATTTTACGCACCCTTGGGGCCTCAAGTGGTGAAATCGTGGGTATCTTCATGGTTCAGGGCGGGCTAATCGGCTTGATCGGCACCGGCATAGGTACTTTGCTGGGTGTTGTCATGGCGCTGGGCGTCACTGATTTCGTCCAGTGGTTGGAGGGGCTGCTGAGTGTTCAGTTTTTGCAGTCGGACGTTTACCCAATCAGTTATCTGCCCTCCAGCCTGCATTGGCCGGATGTCGCCCGGGTTTCCATAACGGCCTTGGTGATCAGTTTGCTGGCCAGCTTGTACCCCGCCTGGCGCGCCAGTCGTGTTCAGCCCGCCGAAGCGCTGCGCCACGAGTAAACCCGAGCCCGCTCCTACTTATCAACTTGAGTCCGGGCGCGGCGTTTTTTGCGCATCTGCCAGTTTTTGGTAACCTGCCAGCCCAGCGCGCCAAACAGCAGGCCACAAAGCACCGAGCCCGCCAGTAGCGGCTTCCAGATCAGGGCAAACTCGGTCAGCAGCCAGTCCCAGGATAATTCCAGCGAAGCGTGCACCGGCGGCGATTGCAACAGCCAGCGTCCGAGCTGATAGGTGGAAAAGAAAATCGCCGGCATGGTGATGGGGTTGCTGATCCACACCAGCATTACCGAAATCGGCAGATTGCAGCGCACCCATAGCGCCAGTAAGGCGGCCAGCGGCATTTGCCCCGGTATGGGCAGAAAAGCGACAAAAATGCCCACAAAAAAGGCTAGGGAAACCGAATGCCGATTTAAGTGAAAAAGGTTGGGATCATGGAGCAAGGTGCCGAGAAAGCGCAGGGCGGGTGTGTCCTTGATGGCGGCGGGGGTAGGAAGAAAGCGTCTAAGTAACTTGCGTGCCATGCCGAATCACACTACTGCGGGTTAAGTGGGCATTATGCCTTGAAATAGGCGTGAAAAATACCGTCGGCCGTCGGGCCGAGGAACTACTTTTAATGCTGAGGGCGGGGTAGCTGGTCCAAATGTTCCAACAGTTTCGAGCAGTGCTGGTCCAGCACCTCGCCGGCGCTGAAGACCTGCACTATGTGCTGCCGACATTCGCTCAACGCATTGTCCAGCACGGTGCGACTGGCCGGAGACATTTTCAAATTAGCACTTATATGTTGCAACTCCTCGGTCAAGGACTGAACCTGGCGCATAACTTCCTCGGCTTGGTAAGCGTAGCTGATTTCCAGGCTGACCACGGTTTCTCGGGTGGTATCGGACCAGTTTTCCAGAGCCCGTTTTTGCTGCTCGGCTTGCCGAGATAGCTCCAAATGCCGGATCTGAGCGCTGGTCAAGTCGACCAGTTCCTGCAACAGGGTTTCCGCCTCGGCCAATTCCAGGTCGCCGTCTGGCGGGTTTTTCAGCAACAAATGCATTTGATCGCTGGAGAACAATATCCCCTCGTTTAAGTAGGCCACCGGGGCCGCAATGGTGGGCTTTTTAACCAGCTTGCGTTCCGGGGCTGTAAACTGATCGCCTTTGAAAAACTCCGCTTTGCCCAAGCTTGACTGCAGATAAAAGCCTACCACCATTTCGGCTTCTTCCAGGGTCTCCACCAAAGACTTCGCCAGCTCCTCGATGCTTTCGGCCTTGAGAGCCGCAAGCGCAAAGCTGTGGGCGAGGTTGTTGCGCAGTTTTTGCGCCATGCTCTCCTGGATCTCGCGGGTGAGTCGCTCGAAGTCCTCGCTCGCTTCCCCAAGCTCTTTGCTGGCCTCAGCCCGAGCCTCATCGCTGCTCTGTTGTTCCAGGCGCTGCTGGAGTCGGTCGATCTCGCTTTCGAGCGATTCAATGCAGTGTTCGTATTCTCTGATTAACTGCTCGAGCCGTATAACTTCGGCGAGTTTGGCGTCTTTCTCGGGACCGGCGTCGGTGCTGACCAGAGTTTCCTGCAGTTTGCCGAGCTGTCGCTCCAAATTGACAATCAAGCTGCGCTGGTCGCGATTATTGGCGCGCAGCTGGGCAATCTCCTTGACGGGATAAGGGCTGGGTTCCGGCGCTTTCACGCTGGCCACTGGAGCCGCTTCGCTGCGCGACCTCACTATGATCTGCAAGGGTTCTTTGATACTCGGCTGGGCTTCGGCAGTGTGGGGCGCGAGCGGGCGATGGGCGCCGAAAACGGTGGCGGCCCTTTGCTCGGTCTGGGTTAATTGTTTCTTCAGCAGTTTAATGTGCCGATCGGACGCCACCAGCTCGCGCTCCATTTGCTCCACCAGTGACTCAAGCTCCTGGGTGTTGCCGCCGGCCTTTTGTTTCGCCGACAGATCGCGCAGGCCGCGGCTCAACTCTCGGTTGAGAACTCTGGATTGAGCCGCAAGCTCGTCGATACTTTCCTGCCAGGCGCTGTTCAACTGACGGCTGTCAGGCAGGTTGACCACCGACTCCTGTTTGCCCAGGCGAGACGCTTGAGAAGATGAGTCCCCGGTTAGACTCAAAGTGCGGTTGATGTGCCTCAGCTTTTTGATGGTGGCCAGGCTTTCCTGGTGGAATTCCTCTAAGCGCTGTTGCTTGATCTTGGACAGCTCCAGTTTGTGCTCCAGGTGTCGGGTCTGGTGCTCGAACGGCCTGAGGCTTTCCACCCGCTGTTGCAGTAGCTTCACCTGGTTGGTGAGGCGCTTGTCCGGCTTGGCGGCCTCTCGTTCGACGATCCAGCGGGCTATGTCATAGAGTTGTTTCTCCATCAAAATCCAGACATCGCGCGCTTCCTTGCGCTGTTTGTAGGCCTCTACCTCGGCACTGCAATACAGGTAGCGCAAGGCGGCAATTTTGGCGTTAAACGGCAGTTCGGGCGCCAGCCTCGGGTGACGCGCATCGGTAATTTTGTAGTAGCGGTTTTGAGCGCTTTTTTGACACTGCTCTAGATACTGGGCGATTGGATCCACAGCTTCGCCCGGGCGCTCAGCTTCCGCTTGGCCGAGTTCGGTTTTGTCGCGCTTGAGGGCCCCGGCGCGCGGCCGAGTCTCGGCCAGCAAGCTCCGGTGAGCTTTGCGCTCGCGGCGCAGCACAAAAAGCAATATTCCCACCACTAGCAGCAGCGCGAAGATTACTTCAGCCAGTATTAGGTTGGTCAACGATATAGAGTCGAGCATCTATCACCTCAAAATCACCTCGGTCACCTCCTGTGATATTTGGGGTGCCGGCGATCGCGCGGTTCGAGCAGGATTTTTGCGCCACCACAGGCGCCTAGAGAGTATAGCGGCTGAGCCAGGCTTTACCTGACAGGCCAGGCCTTGCTCGAACAGTAATCTTTGCCATAATGACATAGATTTTTGGCCAGGGAAGGGCTATGCCGAGTTTATCCGTACTGCTGTTTTGCCTGGGCGCTTTGAGCGCCGGCTACCTGCCGCAATTGCCTTCCATCCTATGGGTATGGTTGTCGATGGGCCATTCAACCCTTCTTCTGTATTTAAGTCTCCGTATTACCCGGCCTTTGAGCGCGCTTTCAATGGTGCTTGGCGCGACGGTTGCGGGCTTTGGATGGGGACTCTGGTGCGGTCACGCCCTACTTGAAAATACTCTGCCAGCGGAGCGAGGCGGGGAGGATTTCCTCGCCAGAGGCGCCGTAATTGGCTTGCCGCAAGCGGATGAGCGCAAAACCCGCTTCTGGTTCCAGCTCGAGGAGCTAAGGCCGCTGAAAGGCGACAAGCTCGAGCGCCAGCCCGAGCGGGTGCAGGTCAGTTGGTACGGTGGCCCCGAAATCATGAGCGGCGAGCGCTGGCAGCTGCGCCTTCGGCTCAAGCCGCCGCGCGGCTTTGTCAACCCCGAGGCTTTCGATTATCAGCTCTGGCTATTGCGCCAGGGAATCGATGCTGCCGGCTACGTGCGTACCCATGACAGTAACCACCGGCTTGACAAGGCTCAACCGGGTCTAGGCTATTGGCGCCAGGGCTTGCGCCAATGGTTGCTAGAGACCAGCAACAGCGAGCGAGCTGACCTGCTGCTGGCTTTGCTGATTGGCGACCGCTCGATGATTGGGGCGGAGCAGTGGCGCAAGCTTCAGTTAACCGGTACCAACCATTTGGTGGCCATTTCGGGGCTGCATGTGGGTTTCGTTGCTCTGTTGGGTTATTTGTTGGGCCAGTTTTTCGGCCGACTGCTCAATCTGCTCTGGCATCGCCTGCCGGCGTCGCTACTCGGCCACCTAATCGCTTCCGCTATGGCCTTTGGCTACAGCGCATTGGCAGGCTTCAGCCTGCCCACCCAGCGGGCCTTGCTCATGGTTCTGGTGGTCCAGTGGGCAGCTTTGCAAGGCCGCAATGTCAGGCCTCGAGACGCGCTTTTGATGGCACTGCTGGGAGTGGTAATTCTCGATCCCTTGGCCAGTTTCGACCTGGGTTTTTGGCTCTCTTTCAGCGCTGTGGCGGTATTGCTGTTCGCTTTTAGCGGCCGGCGCTCAAGCGGGCGTCAGTGGCCGGGGCAAACCTTGGTAAGGGCTCAGTGGGCAGTGTTTATCGGCCTGCTGCTGCCCCTGGCGGTGCTGATGCACAGCGGCACCTTGCTGGCGCCAGTGGCAAACTTATTGGCGATTCCGCTGGTGACCTTTGTCGTAGTGCCCGGTCTTCTGTTGGCGGCGGCGCTAAGCTTGGTAGCCGAATGGCCCAGCCAGTTGGCTTTGAACTTGGCCGGCTGGGGTATAGAGTTACTTGCCCATTGGCTGGATCTATTGCTCAGTTTTGAGTGGCCCTGGCTTAATCCGGTATGGTCTTTGAGTCCCTGGGCGCTGCTGGTCGCGGCGCTAGCGGTGGTGCTGGTTTTGTTGCCGCGCGGTGTGCCCGGGCGCTGGATGGGTTACCCGCTCCTGCTGATTGCACTGGTATTGCCTGCCAGCCGGCCCCCGAACCTCTCGATCAGTTTTCTCGATGTCGGTCAGGGCCTGGCGGCGGTGGTGCAAACGCCGAACCACAGTTTGGTGTACGACACTGGGCCTATTTACAGCGATCGCATGGAAGCGGGAGGTGCCATAGTGGCGCCCTTTTTGAAGAGCAATAACATCGCTCGTCTAGACGCTCTGGTGCTCAGTCATGCTCATGCCGACCACGCCGGCGGTTTGCGCGGCTTGCTCGATCAGATTCCAGCGCGTCAACTGTGGCTGGGGGAGCCAGTAGCGGATTTACCGACCGGTTTGCCCAAAGGCGAGTG
>CAZKCY010000126.1:0-6910 GCA_964551155.1 uncultured Marinimicrobium sp.
TCCTGAAGGAAGATCGCCAAAGCCTGCCCCAAAACTTAGAAAATATATCCGAGACTTCCGACCTGATTCTTTTACTAAATAAAATGTTCGGAAGTGCAGAGCCTTATTTTTTTCGATAAAGACTTGGCTCGCCCTCAGGCCGGGTCTTAAAGCGCCTATGCACCCACATATATTGCTCCGGGCACTCCCTCACGCGTGCTTCAATAAAACTGTTAATTCGCTCCACATCGCGCTGCTCATCGCCCTCGGGAAAGTTCTCCAGCGGGGGGTAAATCTTCACATCGTAACCCGTTCCATCTTCACGCCGAAAATGCGTAAACGGAATCACCTTGGCCCGACCCATGCGCGCCAGTTGTGAAGTGCCTGAGATAGTGGCGGCCGGCACGCCAAAAAAGGGCGCGAACAAATGCGGTCGCTTAGCGCCGTAATCTTGATCGGGGGCGTACCAGACCACGCGCCCTTGGCGCAGCCGGCGCACCATTTGACGCATGTCCTCGCGCGGGATAGCGATGCCGTCGTCAGTGTGGCGCTGGCGGCAACGCCGTTGCACAAAATCGTAAACCGCATTGTTGTGCGGCCGGTAGAGGCCGTCGATGGAATAGGTCATGGACAGAAAAGCTGCCCCCAAATCCAAATGGGTAAAGTGCATCGCCAAGAGCACTGCGCCTTGGCCCTCTTCTTTGGCCTGTTCTAGATGCTCCAGGCCCTCCATGGTAAAGAGTTTGCGCAATCGACGGTGGGCGCCAAACCAGGCCAGGCCGGTTTCGAAAAACGCCATCATGGTGGAATTGAGGTTGGCGCGCACCATCTGATTGCGCTGCTCGTCATTCAGCTCCGGAAAACACAGCTCGATATTGCGCTCGGCGACTTTGCGCCGGCTTTTGGCCAGTTTCATCGCCAGGCCGCCCAGGCCTCGGCTGCAGGCCAGCTGCCAGCGGTAGGGCATTTGAATGATCAGCCACCAGAGACCAAAGCCCAGCCAGGTTAGCCAGTAGCGGGGGTGTAACAGTTTGATGCTAAAGCGCGGCATGCCGCCAGTCCTCGAACAAGTAAAACGCAAAGGGGGCATTCTACCTGTAATCAAAGCAGATGGAATCAAAGGGCCTGGAAACCCGGGACGGGGTGAGACGGATAATAAGAGAAGAGGGCGCGAAGATGCCGAAACATCTTCGCGTTTGAACTGAGCAGGGGTGATTAAGGGCTGGTGCGAGCCGCCTTCAGATAACCGGGAGCCACTTCGGTGGCGAAGTACACGACGGGCACCAGAGCCGCGTTGGCGTCGATGGAGATCTCCCGCGAAGACCAACCTTCGCCGGTGAGAGCGAACATTTTCATGCCCGGCTCTGAGCCAAATTCGGGCATGACCGGGTCGTTGGAGTTGGTCCAGTTGTTGGGCCCTAGCACCATCTTGCCGTTTACCTCGTCGCTGACCAGAGCATCGTGAGTGCGGGTCACAGCGTGCTCGATTTCCGGGTAGTCGGCGGCGGTATACATGGCCAGAGCCACGGCATTGGTACCGGAGATCTGATCCAGTACTCGCAGCACGCCATTTGTATAGTCAGCCGCAGCCTCGTGATCGCCGCGCTCGTGACTGAGATCGGCGGCCTTCATCAGGATACGGGCATCGTTGAGCTGCATCCGGTTGGAGCCCCAGCGGAAGTTGTTGTCCACCTCGTCGCGATCCCCGGTGTTCCAATCATCGGATTGCACATTGAAGGTAACGCCCGGGTAGCCCACCTTCTGATACTCAAGCACCCGATTGGCGTAGGCGAACAGATTGTCTTCGGCCTGGCTCAAATCCAGACCGGCCGGGCGGTGAGTCAGCAGCGACAGTGTGCCTTCGGTGGAGACCGCGCCCCACCAGAACAGATCCACCCGCTGGTGGTGGTCGTGCTGAAGCAGCTTTTGTTCCAGGCGCTTGGCGTCCTGACTGTAGCCTAGCTTTTGGGCAGCAAGGTAGAGCTCGACCATAGCCGCGTAGTGATCGTCATTGACGTTGTTGTCCTTCGGATCGGCTTCTGGGCCGGAGGCGCAGGGCTCGCGGTGGCTGCGCGGCTCGCGCCAGAGGCTCCAGTTGTCGTTGTTGGGGTAATAGCCGCCTTCGCCGCCGAAGGACTCGGGCCCTAAGCAAACCAGCTCTTCGGACTCGGCGTTGTTCAAAGCGGTTTTGGCCTGCTGATAGGCGCGCTCTTGTTCATCGGCCGAGCCGTAGTCGCTGTGCAGGCGGGCCATGGCCGCGAGGCTGCGCGCCACCGAGTAAGTGGCCTTGGTCTCCGGCATGGAAATGCAGGAGCTGCCTTCGCCCTCAGCGCCGGGGCACAGCGCCCAGGTGTCGTTGGAGTTGGTGTGCAATTTGGCCACCGCCAGCTTTTCACCCGGGAAAATCAGCTTGTACATGGGGCTGGCGAAAAATTTCAGTTCTTCGTAAACCGAGGGTATCTCCGCGCCTTGCTGTCGATAGTAATCGTTGGCTTGTGGGTAGGTTTCCAGCAGGTTGATCAAGCTCCACTTGGCTTCGGCGGCGTTGACCGGGTAATAACCCTGGTCCCCGGCATCGGCGATAAAGTCGATGGTGACCTCATGATCGGTCCAGCCTTTTACCGCGCGGGAGAAATGGTCTCCTTCTCGGCGGTGATCATTGAAATAGCGGAACATGTCCACCTGCAGCGCCCCGTAGGGATCGTTCGAGAGCGAAAACCCATGGGAGCGATCCTTGCCCACTTGCAGATAGTAGCCTTCGCCTTGCTGGGTGTAGTGGGAGAAGTCGATCAAAAAGAAGCTGTCGCCCGAGGCAAAGTCATTCTTGCGGTAGTCGGTGCTGGTACCGCTGGCCACCGAATTGCCCTGGGCGTCTTTTAACTCCCAGCGCACCGGCTCTGCCGAGTCGCTCAGATAGACGGCGATTTTATCCTGTAAGGGCAGGTAGCCGGCGTAGTTGATCCGAAACGGATTGGCCATTTGCGAGCCGTCGTCGGGGCTGCCGGCAACCGGCGCCTCCACTTGGGTTTGCTGGCTGGTGCAGGCCACAACAGCCCAGGCTATACCGGCCAAAGCCAACATTCGCACAGCGCGGGAAAGCAATTTATTGGAGACCAAAGCCTTAAGGAAGCTAGGGCTTGGCTGGTTAAAGGGTCGGGATAGAAAGTTTGAGTGCATGTCTGGGAAACCTTTCATTATTGTCTTGGCCGGCTAACAGCGACTCGGTTGAGCCGATAGCAGCCCGCTAAGATTAGCAACAGAAAGGTTTTGAGGCCACAGACTCAGGCGATTTTAAGCAGCTTTATCATCTGCGGTGCCTTGCCGCCCGGCAACAGATCGGCGAGGGTGTAGCCATCCAGAACCTTGAAAAAGGCTTCCAGGGCTTCAGAGAGCACCAGTTTCAACTGACAGGCGGGCGTGATCGCGCAGCGATCGCCACTGGTAAAACATTCCACCAGCGCGAAATCCTGCTCGGTATCGCGCACCAGGCGGCCCAGGTTAATCGACTCGGGCGCGCCGTTCAGGCGCAAGCCACCGTTTTTGCCGCGAATCGCGGTCAAGTAGCCCTTGCTGTTTAACTCCTGCACCACTTTCATCAAGTGGTTTTTGGAAATGTCATAGCTCTCGGCGATTTCGCGAATGGTGCATAGCTCTTCGCCTTTGAGTGCCGCGTACATAAGCACGCGCAGCGAATAATCGGTGTAGCGGGTAATGTGCATGCGGGGTCCTTATGTTAACCGGGCCGGCCATCGACGCGGGGGCTGGCGAGTATGCGACCGTAAAGTACCACAAACAGACTAAAGGCCAGAATCCAGCCGAGCGCCGACAAGACGATGCCGAGTCGATAGTCCAATATCTGCGCAGCCGCGGCCAAGCGCAAAACAGTGGCGGCAATGATGGCCCAGTACATAGCCTGGCCAAAGGGCACCAGCTTTATTGGGCGGCCAGTGTGCCCCATGGCCACTCGGCTCATTACCCCAAGAATCAGGGTGCCCATGCCGCCCACCGCAAGGGTATGCTGCCAAAGACTATTGGAGACCGGCGCCCCAAGAAGTCCAAAGCCGCGCAGCAGCAGGGCCAGCACAATCCAGGCATAGGCCAAGTGCAAAATCCACAGCAGGGGTTCGTGCCGGGTGTGCCAACCAGCCCATTGGAACAATCTTATTCCATTGGCAGCTCCGGCGAGCAACGCCAGTACTCCAACCGCCCAGGCCGGAGCAAAGAGCAGTTTGGCGACAACCAATAGCAAAACGCTGACAATAGCGGCCTGATCGGCGCGCGCCGACCGAATGACCAGCTGCGGATCACGGCCTTGGTTGCGCAGCCAGTTGGCGCTGAATGCTGGAATTATACGTCCGGCGATCACCACCATCATCAGGGTAATCACATCAAGCGCCAAATCCTGACCCAGTCTGAGCCACTGAGTGTTGCCCATCACTAAGCCTATGTGCATCAAGACGTTAGCTAAAGTAAGTAGCGCCAGCACACCCACCAGAATCAAATTGCGTTTGTTTCCGTGGCGCAACAAAACCCGTGCCACATAAATAGCTAGAATCGGCAGAAAGGCGAGATCTACCACCGCCACAAACCACTGGGGCAGCCAGCCGGCAAACCAGAAAGCCAGCCGGCCTGCGAGCCAAAGCACCACAAGTGCCAACAATTTGCCCCCCGCCAAAGGCGGCGCACCGGTCCAGTTGGTCATGGCGGTAAGCACGAAGCCGGCGGTGGCGGCGACCACAAAACCGTAGAGCATCTCGTGGCTATGCCACTGTAGCGGTGACCAGCCAAGCGGCAAAGGCCAGTTGCCAAACAGAAAGCCAATCCAGGCGAGAATCACCAATACCGCGTAGAGGCCGGTAAGCAGGAAAAAGACCCTAAAAGGAAAAGCGAGCAGCATCTGGGGTTGAAGTGCATTGGACATGGTCAGTCTCCTGCGCGGCGTGGGTTAGAGTCTTCAGCGCTGGGACGGCTGTAGATGTAAGTGCCCACCGTCAGAAACAGCAGGGCCAGCAATATCAGTAGAGGCTGCGCGGCGCCCAAAAGCCAGAGAGCTGTCCAGCTGACGGCCAGCATGACCAGCGCCGAAAGCTTGGCCTTGCGCGGGATTCTTCGGCCAGTGCGCCAGGCCTTTAAACTCGGTCCAAACACTGGATGGTTGTGCAGCCAAACATTCAGTCGCGGTGAGCCTTTAGGCGCCGCCCAGGCGGCCAGCAACAAAAATGGTGTGGTGGGCAAAAGCGGCAGCAGCGCGCCCGCCGCCCCCAACCCCAGGCAGCTCCAGGCGGTCAGTATCCAGGGCAGGCGGCCGGCCATAATGTGCCAGTTTCGATGACCTGCTTTCATCGCGCGCCTCCAGAGAAAAAACCGGGAATCAGCTTTCCAAATAACATGTATTAATAGTACATCTTATGGTTTGGTGCGGCAATTCACGCATTAATTTATAGCCAGATTCGAGTAGGTACTCCCTTTTGGGTAGCGGTTTTGCTCTTTGGTGGTGGATGGCCCAATTAAACATGAATCCAATTTACTTCTTTTTGTCGGCTCCATAGAATTTCGCTGAAGACAACAAGTTATCGATTTTTATCGGTTTTGGTTTCGAGCTGATCGGCACATAGGCCAGAACGCGTTTGAAGTGATGTCGGGGAGGGGAGAGATGAACTTATATATGAAACGGCGCAACCGGATGGAACTTTATCATCTGAAAAATAATGTGATTGCCGAGCTTTTTGGGGCTCAGTTTGGAGGACGTAAAAATGGGTAAATATCGTGGACTCTGGTGGACGCTAATTGGCGTCCTCGCAGTGACTTTCGCCCTCTTGGGCTACTTTGGGCGGGAGGTCTATCGTCAGGCTCCGCCAATTCCGGATCGGGTGGTCAACGAAAGCGGCGAGCTTTTGATGACCAATAAAAGCATTCTCGACGGTCAGACCGCCTGGCAGTCGGTGGGCGGTATGCAGCTTGGTTCCATTTGGGGTCACGGGTCCTATCAGGCGCCGGACTGGACCGCCGACTGGTTGCACCGTGAACTGCTGGCCTGGCTGGAGCTGGCGGCGGTGGAAGAACATGGCGTGTCTTACGATCAACTCAGCGGGCGCGAGCAAAATAATCTTCAATACGATTTGAAGACTGCTTATCGCACCAATACCTACGATCCTCTGACCGACACTTTGCGGTTGTCCGATCGTCGCGCTGAGGCCATAGCCCAGACCGCCGACTATTACAGCCGCCTGTTCGGCGGTGCCCCCGAGCTGCAAAGCACCCGGGAGAGCTACGCCATGAAAGAGGTGACTATGCCGAGCGCTGAGCGGCGCGAGCAGATGACCGAGTTCTTCTTCTGGACCGCTTGGGCCGCTGCGACTGAGCGGAGCCCCGGCAAAGCAACTTACACCAACAACTGGCCCCACGAGCCGTTGATCGACAACAAGCCCACGGCGGAAAACGTCATTTGGTCCATCGTCAGTGTGGTACTGCTGATCGGCGGTATTGGCGCGCTGGTATGGGGCTGGGCTTTCCTGCGCAAGGAAGACGAGGAAGAACCCACTGCGCCGGAGAAAGATCCGATCACCAGTTTCGCACTTACACCTTCGCAGAAAGCCCTGGGCAAATACTTGTTCGTGGTGGTGGCACTGTTCGTAGCGCAGGTATTTCTGGGCGGCTTTGTGGCCCACTACACGGTTGAAGGTCAGGGCTTCTACGGCATTCAAACGTCTGAATGGTTTCCCTATTCGCTGATGCGCACCTGGCATATTCAGGCGGCCATGTTTTGGATTGCGACCGGTTTTTTGGCGGCGGGTTTGTTCCTGGCGCCGATCATTAACGGCGGCAAGGATCCCAAATATCAAAAGCTCGGTGTCGATATTTTGTTCTGGGCGCTGATTGCCGTAGTGGTAGGCTCCTTTGCCGGCAACTTCTTCGCCATCAATCAGATCAT
>CAZKCY010000127.1:0-6842 GCA_964551155.1 uncultured Marinimicrobium sp.
TCCAGTCAAACTGCGCATTTTACGAACATTGTTTCACGGACGTTTTTAATTTGGACATTACACCCACTCAATCTGGCTATAACCTAATAAAAGCTGGGTATTAGGAAGTTTTTTGTCGCTCTGGTATTCTTCGCAACCCGAGTCAAGCGATCAGAGAAGCTCTTTTTATGGCCAGCGAGCTAGTCAATACGGTAGATGTAGACGCCAAGTTACAACAGGAATCCCCACAGAAAATTCTCAAGTATGCCCTCGAGCAGTACGAGAATATCGTTATTTCCTTTAGCGGTGCCGAGGATGTGGTGTTGATTCACATGGCCCAACAAATCAATCCGAACATCAAGGCGTTTTGTTTGGACACTGGCCGCCTGCACCCTGAAACCTACCGCTTTGTCGAGCGAGTGCGTCAGCACTATGGCATCGAAATCGACGTACTATCCCCCGATGCCGAAGCCGTGCGCAAAATGGTTACGGAAAAAGGATTGTTCAGCTTTTACCAGGACACCCACCAGGAATGCTGCGGCATTCGCAAGATCGGGCCGCTGCGCAAAAAACTGCTTGAGGTAGACGCCTGGGTTACCGGTCAGCGCAAAGACCAGAGCCCCGGAACTCGCGCCGGTATTCCGGTGATTCAGGACGACAAAGTCTTTGCTCGCCCTGGTGACAAGCTGGTGAAGTTTAATCCGCTCGCCAACTGGAGCTCGGAACAGGTCTGGGACTACATTCGCGCTTTGGAAGTGCCCTACAACGAGCTGCACGACAAAGGTTTTATATCGATTGGTTGCGAGCCCTGCACCCGCCCGGTAACCCCCGGCCAACACGAACGCGAGGGGCGCTGGTGGTGGGAGGAAGCCACCAAAAAGGAATGCGGCCTGCACGCCCAGAACATTGAGAAGTAAAAGGTTAAACCGTGAAAATCACTTTGGTTAAAAAGATTCTCAGCGATGGTTCGCCCTGTAAAAAGTGCGCCGACGTGCTAGAGAAACTTGAGAGTTCGGGCTATTTGAACCGGATCGACGAGATTCTGGTGGCGGATGAAAATGACCCACAAAGCCCTGGCATGCAGTTGGCCCGCCAGTATCAGGTGGATAGAGCGCCCTTTTTTGTCGTCGAAGAAGATCAGAAAGAAGCGCAGATTTATACCGTTTACCTTAAGTTCGTAAGAGAAGTGCTGGAGCGGGATGGCGGCGCAGGCCCGGGAAAGAAAAGCGACGAAACCGAAGAACTGAAGGAAATCCTGCGGGACAATCCCGATCTGGATTTCCTGTAAGCGTCTATTTCTGAAATAAAAAACTAGAACCCGGCGTTGGGATACTCAATGCCGGTTCCAGCAAGACCGCAGTAACCACCCGGGTTTTTCTCCAGATATTGCTGGTGATAGGTTTCCGCGTAATAGAACTCACCCGCCGGCTGGATTTCGGTAGTGATAGCCCCCTGCCCGGCTGACTTCAACGCTTCCTGAAACACTTGCCGGCTTTTTTCTGCCAGCTGTAGTTGAGTGTTTGTATAGGTGTAAATCGCCGAGCGATACTGAGTGCCACGATCATTTCCCTGGCGCATACCCTGAGTAGGGTCGTGACTCTCCCAGAAAAATTCCAATAGCTCTTCAAAAGCAATTTTATTCGGATCGTAGACCACCAGTACCACTTCGTTGTGGCCGGTGCGGCCGCTACAGACCTCTTCATAGGTGGGATTGGGCGTGTAACCCCCGCTGTAGCCCACCGCCGTGGTGTAAACCCCCGGCAGTTCCCAAAAGGCCTGCTCAGCACCCCAGAAACAACCCATGCCGAACTGAACCCGCTCCATTCCTTCGGGGAATGGGGGCTTGATAGGTACGTTCTTTACCGCATGGCGGTTTTCAACCTTGAGCGGCTGCTCTCGACCCGGTAAGGCGTCTTCGGGACTGGGCATTTCGGTTTTAGAGCTGGAAAAAAACATAGCGGTTTCTATTACTCCTAATGAATTTCGGCCAGTAGCTGAAAAACCCCCCGCCTTTTAAAACCAGCGGCTGTTGTGCAAACGCTCCCACCAGCTTAGCAGCAGACGATCAATCGAGGTTTGCGCCGCCATACCCAGCTTCTCCGGCAGAGACTTCTTCTGGCTGTAAGTGACTTCGAAAATATCGGCATCTTTGTGCTGGTTCAATAAGTATTCGTCGCTGGTCTGTAACTGATCGACAAGATTGACTTCCAGCGCGCGTCGGCCAAACCAAATCTCCCCCGTCGCCACTTTGGCGATATCAACTTTAGGGCGGTGTTCGGCAACGAATTCCTTGAACAGTACATGAGTATCTTCAAGATCCTCCTTGAACTTTTCCCGACCCTTTTTGGTATTTTCTCCAAAAATGGTGACCGTGCGCTTGTATTCACCGGCGGTGAACATTTCGAAATCAATATCGTTCTTTTTCAGTAACTTATGGAAGTTGGGTAGCTGAGCGACGACGCCTATTGAACCCAATATCGCAAAAGGTGCGGCGACTATTTTGTCGGCCACACAAGCCATCATATAACCCCCACTGGCCGCGACTTTATCGACGCAGACCGTCAAAGGAATCTTCTTGTCCCTAATTCGGGCCAGCTGGCTGGAGGCCAAACCATAACTGTGCACCAGACCACCACCGCTTTCGACCTTAACCACCACTTCGTCATTTTCGGTGGCCAACGTCAGAACAGCACTAATTTCCTCACGCAAGCTATCGTTAGCAGAAGCTTTAATATCACCGTTAAAATCCAGCACAAAAACCCGCTTTTTGGGCGCAGGCACTGGCGTGGTTTTATCCGGCTCGTGCTCTTGGCTGTGCTGCTTGGCGGCTTTCTTTTGTTCTTTACTCTCGAGTTTTTGACGCTTCTTCTCGTTCTTTTCTTCCTGTTTTAGCTCGAACTTATCCAGCGCAGCATGGCGCAAAGTTTCGGCCATTTGCTTAAACTTATCATTCAGCTTGTTAACTTCTAAATGACCCTTATCACCCTTCTTTTTTGCCTTGGCGCCGGCAGCTGCAATCAAGGCAAGGATGACACCTATTGCCAAAACAAAAGTAATGGTCTTCGCCAAAAACAAACCGTATTCCGATAAAAATTCCAAAGTAAACTCCCTAACTATAAATTGCTATTCGTTCCAGACCGCCAACGCCGCGCGCGCCGGATCATTTAAAGGGCGAGCGACCAAACCAGTGTTTGACAACTTCACTTCAAACAGAGCATTGTCGGCCATGGGCACAAAAGTGGCACTGCCGTAATTGGCATCAACCATGGGAACCAGGTTCGGATGTTTGTGTAACCACTGCCAGACATCCACCCGCCACTCATGGTCGCTCAATTCGTAGACAGTGCGCTCGGCCGTACGCTCATCGGCAAGACTGTAGTAGCGACCGCTGATGCGGTCCAGACGGTAACCGGGTTTGACCCCCGTCGCCGCTACCAGACCCTGCCATTTGATAATACGGGCATCCAGTTGCCATTGATCGCCCTTGAGTAAAAATTCTTCTTCGTCGCCGTTGGTGTGTACCAGGGTAACCCGGAACTCTTGCGGCCCCTGTTGCTTGAAGCTCAGGGTAGCGACTGGCTTTTCTTTCAGCAAGGTCTGATAACTGAACAGATCCAGAGCGAACAATCCCAAAAATATGGCTCCCACGAGCAACCCCAGGCCGAACAGTCCTCGGACAAACCCCAATAACCAGTGTCGGCGGCCCAGTAGGCGCAACGCGAAATAGATTAACAATGCTCCTATCAGCAATACAAACAGGGACATCAAACTGTAGAACATGGCGTTTCCTTTTTAGGAGCCAAAGCGGACATCAGTCTCCCGCTCAGCGATTCTTATTGTGCTGCTCTGACACGAAATGCGCAATCAGCTGCCCGGAGAGGGTTTCCGGTGGCGGTACTGTCGGCAGCTGATCGTAGTGCCACCAGTCGGCGGTTAAAATTTCTTCACCGTCCACTCGGATTTCCCCACTATCATAGGTGGCGTGAAAGCCAATCATCAGCTGGCCTGGAAAGGGCCAGGCCTGGCTGTCAAAGTAGCGCAGCTCCCTCACCTTCAGACCCACCTCTTCGGCGACCTCTCTATGCAGGGTGTCTTCGACCCGCTCACCCACTTCGACAAAACCCGCCAAAGCGGTATGAATCTCCCGCTTAGAGCGCGCGTGACGCGCGAGCAAGCAGTAGTCTCCCCGAGTGATCAAGACGATCATGCAGGGTGATAAACGAGGATAAAAATACAAATCACAGTGAACGCACCAAAGCGCCCTTTGACCCTCCAAGGGGCGCGTTGGGCTGGCGCAACGGCCACAAAAGCGGTGCTCGCGCTGCCAGCGAGCCAGCTGCACGGCCTGACTCGCTAGGCTAAAGAGGCTTTCGTCGATTCGGCCCAACTGCTCTCTCAGCCCTAGCCAGCGCCACCCTGCAGGATTGAACGAGGCGTCAACAGGCGCCATCCAGTAGTCACAACCCGCCAAGCTGGAGAGAAATAGCGGCTTCTGGCGAGCGGCATTCGCTAAGGTTAACAGTTGTGAGGGTGCAAGAAATTTCAGCTCCCCGGTATCAGAGCATGGCAGTTCTTGCCCTCTAACCAGCAGAATACGCGTTTTGGTTCCGAGTGCCTCCCCGAACAGAGCCTGGTCGCTCAATGAATACACCTCAGTTGACGGAATAACCTAGAGCTTCCAGGCTCTCTTCGGCCACCTGGAGCACGCCATCGTCAAACTTGCGCTCGTATTTGACGCTCTCGAGGTAGTACTCAAGGCTAATAAGCGCGTCGGCAAAGGTCTCCAGCATATGTTGAACAGCGGCGGGTTGCTGGTTCTGAAGCAATGACCCTTCGATAAAGCGCACGCAGGCCGCGAGCAGCCTCGCAGCGCGGTTCAAATTCAGCAGCGTCATGCCTCCGCGCACGGTATTGAGGGTAGTGTTGACATTTTTGATATGGCCGACATCGTAGTTGGATTCAGCGAAAGAGCTGAGCGCTCGCTTGACCAACGCCAGCCCTGCTTCGGCTTCTTCATATACCAGCTGCTCAGCCTCCGCTAACTGGCTACTGGCGACAATTTCGTCTCGAGAGCTGGCGTTTATCTGCGCCAAACGTTCGTCGGACAAACTGATTTTACCCAGCCCTGAAACCGAGCTTTCGATGTATAAAAGCGTGTCCGCCACCGCAAGCAGCTCCTCAGAGCTAATGCTGGCACCGCTATCACGCCACTCGGTGATTTTCTGAATTTCCTGGCGCAGCCCATTGCTGGCCGAAACCAAGCCCACTACCGAGAGAATGTCGGCCACTTTTTTCAAAGTGACCAACAGTTCCGGGCTCTCATTGATCAGTTCGGTGCCGCCCTGCGCCGCTCGTTCCAAAATATTTTTGGTGCTGCGCAGCTCATCTTTGAGCACTGCGCCCATGGAGTTGATAGTAGCGGAGCTGGGGCCGGTTAAAAACTCCAACTCTTTACTCAGTTCGGCGTCGGTATAGGGCAAGGGCTCCAAGTGGTAAACGTCAGTTATTTTCCTGGCGCGAGGGGCGTCGGACCGGGACAAGGCGATCAAATAGAGCAGTTCTTTGATCAAGCCATTATCCGGCTGTTGTTCCAGCGCCCTGATGCCCTCAAGCTGCACTTTTTTAATTTCCCGGTCCAGTGCGCTCAACAACCGCTTACGGCTCGCACTCAAATGCAGACTCTGATCCGCAACAGCTTCGACTACCGCCGCCGACAACCACCAAAGCTGTGCCGTGGGCTGACCTTCACTCAAGGTCTTAAGCCGCTCCAAAGCGCGCTCCATCATGCCCAACGCCGAGCGCTGAGGCTTGCCCTGGAGCACTTTGACCAAGCCGGTCTGGTACATGTGCCTGAGTCTGCGCCCGATCTGGGTTATATCCTCGCCCAGCGACAGATCCGTGGCGACCGGAGCTGGCTCGGGCAAAGAGACTTCCAAGGAGTAAAAATAGCTCTCCGGCAAAGGCGGCGACTTGCGCAGCTGACGCAATTTGTTAATGTGGGGAATCAGCAATACCGCCGAGCTACGGGCGGTTTGCAAGCAATATTCCAGATAGCGAGGCAGAATAAAAAATGCCGCGGTCAAAGCCTCCAGGCGACGGTCTATGCCCGACTCCTCCCCTAAAGGAATATCGGTAATCTGTTCGAGCAGTTCTTGTGCCAACAGATCTACACCGCGCAACTGAATAAGACTCAGGGTGCCACTGATCTGCTTGATCCCATCAATGCAATTCTGCAGCAAATCCGCATTTTGACGATCCCGGGAAAACTCCTCCAGATGCAGGGCCGACTGCTCGATGGTAGCTACCAGCTCATTTTGAACCAGCTTGAGCGATGTTAGGTTTATTTTCTCGCTATTTGTCACTGCGGCTATCCTATCAACTAAGCAAACCGTTTAATGAAAAACTCAGAGTCAAAGGCTTTGCCAATGTCTCGACAAGCCCTAAATGGCAATGTAACCCAACTTACCCATGTTTTCACAAAAAGTTTGCAAAGTCTCTCTAAGTCCTTGTGATTATTGCCAATTGTTTCTCATATCAAGTGTCTAACCAAAGGCAGTTGCCGCCGCTGGCTTTACCTATGACCTCTAACTTCTCCCGATGCGCGGCCAACTCCTCTGGCGTGGCAGAGATCACTGGCAGAGGCCTGCGGTCAGCGGGCAAGGGTTTGGGATCGTTGGCCGCCTGACCAGTACCGCCGCTATCCGACTCCTGACCTCCCAACGAAAGCGCTGTTTGGCCGCCGGTCATAAACAGATATACGTCGGCCAGAATCTCGGCATCGAGCAAAGCGCCATGCAAATCACGCTGAGTGTTGTCGACGCCGTAGCGTTTGCAGAGCGCATCCAGGTTATTTTTCTGCCCGG
>CAZKCY010000128.1:0-6823 GCA_964551155.1 uncultured Marinimicrobium sp.
CAGGGCCATGTTTTCAATGAAAACCGTGCGGATGAACAGACTCAAATAGTGTTCCACGATCAGGCCTCCTGAGGTTTGGTGTTGGGTGCCATTTTATAATCCGGTTCTTCAACCTGTTCGGTTTTCCAGGCGCGAATCGCCCAGATAAAGAAACCGATCAGGAAGAAAGCACTGGGTGGCAATAGCAGCAAACCATTGGGCACGTACCAACCACCTTCAGTGGCAGGCGTAATGATGTTGTAGCCGAACAAGCTGCCGGAACCGAAAAGCTCGCGGATAAAGGCCAAGCCAAGCAGAATGACACTGTAACCCAAGCCATTACCTACCCCGTCGAAAAAACTGGGCAGCGGAGCGTTCTTCATAGCGAAGGCTTCGGCGCGACCCATCACGATGCAGTTGGTAATGATCAAGCCCACAAACACGGACAACTGTTTGCTGATTTCGTAGGCGTAGGCCTTGAGAACCTGATCAACCACAATAACCAGAGAAGCAATGATGGTCATCTGAACAATGATTCGAATATTGCCCGGAATGTGGTTGCGCACCAGCGAGACAAAAAAGTTGGAAAAAGCTGTTACCGCCGTCAAGGCGATACACATAACCAGAGTCACACTCAAACTGTTGGTTACCGCCAAAGCCGAGCAAATACCCAGAATCTGTAGGGCAATGGGGTTATTGTTAAAGATCGGATCGATCAATAGCTGCTTGGTCTTCATGGCTTACGCCTCCCCTTTGCGCAGATTGATGAGGAAAGGTTTATAGCCCTTATCGCTCAACCAAAACTGCAGTAAGTTCTGAACGCCACGGCTGGTCAGAGTCGCCCCCGACAGGCCGTCAACTGTGTACTCCGCCTCGGGCGAGTCCGGATCTACAGCACCCTTAGCAACCTGTACTGCGACTTCGCCTTGCTCGTCGTAGACGATTTTCCCGGGCCACAGCGACTTCCAGTTGGGGTTGTCAATTTCGCCACCCAAACCCGGTGTTTCCGCATGTTCGTAGAAGCCGAGCCCCACGACCGTGCGGGCATCTTCTTCCAAAGCCAGAAATCCGTACAGGGTGGACCAGAGGGCGTAACCGCGCACTGGAAGAATAATGGTTTGCAAGTCGCCTTGCTGGCCTTCTACCAGATACACAATTGAATAGCGCTCGCGCCGGGAGATACCAGCGATATCCTCCTCGCCACTCAAAGGCAGAGAGCGGGCAGGATCTTTGGCCGCCTTGCGCTGCTCGTAAGTAGTCGGATCAACCTCATCGGTGAATTTGCCGGTTTCCAAATCCACCACTTTAGTGGTTACCCGCTCTTCGAAGATTTCCTCCACGCTGCGGCCCTCTTCCATGAGGCCCGCGGCCGCCAGAATATTACGCTTGAAGTCGAGCGCTTTGTTGGTTTCCTGCGCCGGCCTTAACATGACCGCCGCGGTAGAAACGACCACCGAACACACAATGCACAGCAGCAAGGTGACGGTAATCGTCTTCTTGATGGAATCGTTATTAGCCACGTGCCAACCTCCGCTTGATATTCGCCTCAACTACAAAATGGTCAATCAGCGGTGCAAACAAGTTGGCAAACAGAATCGCCAACATCATGCCTTCCGGGAAGGCTGGGTTTACCACGCGAATCAAAATCACCATAAAACCGATCAGGGCACCGAACCAGAGCTTGCCGACATTGGTCATGGCTGCCGATACCGGATCGGTCGCCATAAAAATCATACCGAAGGCAAAGCCGCCCACAACCAAGTGCCAGTACCAAGGCATAGCAAACATGGGATTGGTGTCAGAGCCCACCATGTTGAGCAACAAGGTGGTGGCGATCATGCCCAGCATAACGCCGGCGACGATGCGCCAGGAGGCGATGCCCATGGCAATCATTACCGCGCCGCCCAGGAAAATCGCCAGAGCGGAGGTTTCACCAATTGAGCCCTGAATATTGCCGAAGAAAGCATCAAACCAGCTTATCTGATTTTGCAGACCAGCCATGCCTTCCTGAAAGGCAATCGACAGAGCGGTGGCGCCTGAGTAACCATCCACCGCAGTCCAGACGTTGTCGCCGGATATATAGGAGGGGTAGGCGAAAAACAAAAACGCACGCCCTGTCAGAGCCGGATTGAGGAAGTTTTTGCCAGTACCGCCGAATACTTCCTTACCTACCACAACACCGAAGCTGATACCCAAAGCGGCTTGCCAAAGAGGCAGATCGGGTGGGCAGATAAGCGCAAACAGAACCGAGGTCACGAAGAAACCTTCGTTCACTTCGTGGCCGCGAACCATGGCAAACAGGACTTCCCAGAAGCCACCGACTACGAACACCACAAAGTAGATGGGGACAAAATAGGCGGCGCCGTGCCAGAACGAATCCCAAATGCTGCTGGCATCATAACCGGCGAACATCTCGATAAAGCTGCCGCGCCAGCCCTCCACAGCGACAATACCCATGTCTGCCATGATGGTGTTGGCCTGAAAGCCCACGTTATACATGCCGTAGAACATGGCGGGAAAGGTACACAACCATACGGTAATCATGATCCGCTTAAGGTCGATACCATCGCGCACATGAGCGGTGGTTTTGGTCACACTCGCCGGACGATAGAAGATGGTGTCTACAGCTTCGTAGAGTGAGTACCACTTTTCCCACTTACCGCCTTTGTGAAAGCTGGGTTCAATTTTGTCGAGTAAATTTCGCAAGGGTTTCATGACTTAACCCTCCTTCTCAATGCGGGTGAGATTGTCGCGCAGAATCGGTCCGTACTCGTACTTGCCGGGGCAAACAAAAGTACACAGTGCCAGGTCTTCTTCGTCCAATTCCAAGCAGCCGAGCTTTTGGGCAACTTCGGTATCGCCAACGATCAGAGAACGCAACAACTGGGTGGGCAGAATATCCAGCGGCATTATCCGCTCGTAGGAACCGACCGGCACCATGGCTCTTTCACTGCCCATAGTGGTGGTGGTGAAATTGAACTTTTTATTGGAGAAAAACTTGGAGATATAAATTCCCAGGACGGAAAAGAAATCAAAGCCGGGGCGCAGGTAATGCACCATGGGACGGTCGGTACCTTCGAGCAACACCGAAACCTGATTGCTGTAGCGACCCAGATAAGCCAGCGCACCGCGCGCGATTCGGCCGCCAAAGACCGAGCCGGAAATCAGCCGGTTCTCCCCGGTCTTGAGTTCGCCGGCGGTCAGCTCCTCCAGATTGGCGCCTAAACGGCTGCGCACCAAACGAGGCTTTTCCACTTGCGGGCCGGCCAGAGAAACCACTCGGTCGGTGTAGAGTTCGCCGGTGGCGAACAACTTACCAAAGGCGATGACGTCCTGATAACCAATGGTCCAGACCTTTTTCTTGTCATTTACCGGGTCGAGAAAATGGATATGAGTGCCGGCGTTACCGGCGGGATGGACGCCACCAAACTCCTGCACACTAACCTGGTCGCTCTCGATGCTGGGCACATCAGCGCCGGCAGCCTTGCACAGGTAAACTTTGCCTTCGGTCAAGCGGGTAAGAACCTCGAGCCCCTGCTTGAAAGCCTCGGGCTGTTCGGCAATTACCACGGCAGGATCGCCCGCCAATGGATTGGTATCCATGGCGGTTACAAAAATCGAGTGCGGCTTGCTATCCAGAGCGGGCACTTTACTGTAAGGACGAGTGCGCAGCGCAGCCCAAAGGCCGGCTTCGTTGAGCAAATCGCGCACTTGCTCAGCGGACAGGCTGCTCACTTCGGCTTTATTGAAAGCCTCAAAGGTTTCAGCTTCGTCACCGTCAACATCGATAACCACTGACTGCAGTACCCGACGCTCGCCACGGTTGATCGCGGCCACGGTACCTGCGGCAGGCGCGGTGTAGCGAATACCTTCGGTTTTCTTATCGGTGAATAACAGTTGCCCGAGCTTGACCTTATCCCCTACCTGTACGGCCATGGTTGGCTTCATTCCGTGATAATCGAAGCCAATCACCGCCACAGAGCGGATTCTGGGACCATCTGTGATGGTCTGCTCGGGAGCACCGGATATAGGTAAATCCAATCCCCGACGGATCTTAATCATACGTCTCTGCCTAATCACTCGTTGGATAGTCTTTGGGCCCCGGTTGCCACCAGAACCATTGGAAGAAGAGCACCGACCGGCCACCCGCCTGCCTTCACCCTGCCCAGCATTAAAGGATGAAACCCTGACTACTTAGGGAAAGACAGTTAAGCGCCTAAAAAAGCTCTTCACGGGACCGACGTAAAACTCCATAGCTGCCAGAGTTTTACGTATGCCCTTAAGCCCCAGATGCCACCATCGGCAAGTTTAAACCGCTCCAGAAAGCGCGAATTGCTGCCGCGCGCCGGAAATAGTGAACAAGTTGCAGGCCAATCAGAAATCGCGGCAATTATAAAGATCGCGGCCTTCAATGGCCAGTGCGAAGCCGGTTTTTTTTGGTTACGACGCCACTTGGAGAGGCATCGGTCAATGCGACCTTACTGAGCAAGGCTTATCGAACCAAAATGGCTGATTGTCGGGTACAATAGCGCCCTTTTGTACCACAGTAGGGATTCATGACCCCCAAGCAGCAACCTATACAACCGCCTATCTCCGAGCGCCCCGGCAATCGCCAGCAATGGGGGCAGTTGCGCGGAGCGGCCCCTGCCCTGGCCATCGCCAGCGCCGCTCGAGCCTATCCGGGCCTGAGTCTGGTCATCACCCCAGACACCAGCAGCGCATTGCGCCTGGAAAGCGAGTTGAGGTTTTTTACCTCCGGGGACGAGCAGCTGCCGGTACTGCACTTGGCCGACTGGGAAACCCTGCCCTACGACACCATATCGCCGCACCAGGATATTGTCTCGGAGCGGCTCAACACTCTGTATCGCCTCCCCCAAACCAGTCAGGGCATTTTGGTAGTGCCGCTCAACAGCCTGATGCAGCGCCTGATGCCGCAAAGCTACCTGGTGGGCAATAGCCTGATGCTTGAGCCGGGCGAGCGGGTGGACATGGAATCCATGCGTCGCAACCTGGAAAAGGCCGGCTATCACTGTGTGAATAGCGTTTATGAGCACGGCGAATACGCGGTACGCGGCGCATTGATCGACATTTTTCCGATGGGCAGTAACTTCCCCTATCGTATCGATCTGTTCGACGACGAAGTCGAGACTCTGCGCACCTTCGATCCGGAAACTCAGCTGACTCTGGAACAGGTAGAGCGTATCCGCATGCTGCCGGCGCGCGAATTCCCTCTCGACAAGGCCGGCATAAGCCGGTTCCGCGCCCAGTGGCATGAGCGCTTCGATGTCGATCACCGCGCCTGCCCCGTGTATCAGGACGTCTGCGCGGGCATTGCGCCGCCGGGGGTGGAGTATTACCTGCCGCTGTTCTTCGAGGCCAGCAGCACCCTGTTCGATTACCTGCCCGATCAAACCCAGGTTTATGCCCTCGGAGCTCTGGACAGCGCCGCCGAGCGTTTCTGGAAAGAGCTGGAAAATCGCTATCAGAGCCGCAAAGTCGATCCTCAGCGGCCCATACTGCCCCCGCGCGACATCTATCTGCCGCCGGACGAACTGTTCGGGCAACTGAAAACCCAGTGTCGCACTTTTATTCAGAGCGAAACCCTGGAGGCAGGCGCTGGCAAATGCAATTTCGCCACCCAAGCCCCACCCCAGCTGCCCATTAGGGCCCAGGCGGAAAACCCGCTCAACGCCCTGGAAAGCTACCTGTTGGAATTTGACGGCCGGGTGCTCTTCTGCGCCGACTCCGCGGGCCGGCGCGAAACGCTTTTGGAATTGCTGGGCCGCATTCGCCTGAATCCAACCATTGTTGACAGCTGGCAGGCCTTTATCGAAGGCGAGCAGCGCTTGGCCATGGTGGTAGCGCCTCTGGAGCAGGGCTTGCTGCTGGAAGAGCCCTCGCTGGCGATCATTTCCGAGGCCCAGCTGTTTGGCGAGCGGGTGGCGCAGCAGCGCCGGCGCAAGACCAGCCCGGACAACACCGAACTGGTGGTAAAGAGCCTTACCGAATTGAAAGCAGGCGCGCCAGTGGTACATATTGACCACGGCGTGGGCCGTTACCGGGGCCTGGAAACTCTGGATATCGACAGCCAGACCACCGAATTTCTGACTCTGGAGTACGCCGAGGGCGCCAAGCTTTATGTGCCGGTTACCAACCTGCATTTGATCAGCCGCTACGCCGGGGGCGAGGAAGAACTGGCGCCGCTGCACCGCCTGGGCAGCGAGAGCTGGCAGAAAGCCAAGCGCAAAGCCGCCGAACAGGTGCGCGACACCGCCGCCGAGCTGTTGGATATTTACGCCCGCCGGGCGGCGCGCAAGGGCCATGCTTTCGAAGACCCGAAAGCGGCTTACGACAGCTTTGCCGCTGGCTTTCCGTTCGAGGAAACCCCCGATCAGCAGCGCGCCATAGAAGCGGTGCGCGCCGACATGTTGGCGCCCCAACCCATGGACCGGCTGGTGTGTGGTGACGTCGGTTTCGGCAAGACCGAAGTGGCCATGCGCGCCGCTTTTATCGCCGCCCACTCCGGCAAACAGGTCGCGCTACTGGCGCCCACCACCTTGCTGGCACAACAACACTTTGAGTCCTTTAAAGACCGGTTCGCCGACTGGCCCATTACCATAGAGGTGCTGTCGCGCTTTCGCACCCAGAAAGAAGTGGGCGAAGTGCAAAAGCGACTCGCCGAAGGCAAGGTGGATATCATCGTCGGCACCCACAAGCTGCTGAGCAACGAGATCAAATACAAGAATCTCGGCTTGCTGGTGATCGATGAAGAACACCGCTTTGGGGTGCGCCAGAAAGACAAGCTCAAAGCCCTGCGGGCGGAAATCGATATTCTGACGCTGAC
>CAZKCY010000129.1:0-6808 GCA_964551155.1 uncultured Marinimicrobium sp.
AATCGCGATGTACTGGAAAAAGTGGTGCTGCAATTTGCCCAACAAGTATCACCGGAGCTGGCGGCCTGGATAAAAAGCAACACCACTTTCCCCTGCACCATGATTGACCGCATAGTGCCGGCCACTACCGATGCCGACCTCGATCAGGTGCAAGAACAGTTGGGGTTGTCTGATGAAGGGGCGGTGATCGCAGAGCCGTTTACCCAGTGGGTGATTGAAGATCGGTTCGCAAATGGCCGTCCAGCCTGGGAGCAGGTGGGCGCCCAATTAGTGGAGAGTGTGCACGAGTATGAAAAGATCAAGCTCCGGCTGCTGAACGGCGCCCATTCGACGCTCGCCTACGCGGGCTACTTGTCGGGCTTCGATTATATCAGCGAGGTAATGGCCGAGCCGGCTTTCGTCAATATGATCAAGCTCTATATGGAGCGAGAGGCCGGTGAAACTCTTGAAGTCCCGGAAGGCTTCGATATCGAGTTTTATCAAGAGCAGCTGCGCGACCGCTTCCGCAACAAGGCGCTCAAACACCGAACCTGGCAGATTGCCATGGACGGCTCGCAGAAGTTACCGCAAAGGCTCTTACACAGTTTGCGCGATCAGCTCGAGGGGCAGGGGCACATTGAAATTATTTGTTTGGGCGTGGCCGCCTGGATTCGCTATGTATCGGGACTCGACGAGCAAGGCAAGCGAATCGAGGTTTCCGATCCGCTCGCCGATCAGCTGCGCGATATTTGTGGTGAGCACCAGGGCGATCCCCTCAGTACCGTAAAAGCCATTGCTTCAGTTAAGGAAGTCTTTGGTTCTGATCTTCGCAATGAACAGGCCTTTATCGAAACTACCCGGCGCTGGTTGACGGAGTTTTATCAAAAAGGGGTTCTGACAACTGTTCGGGAGCATTTCAGCTGAGTTTCAGCTGTATCTGGCGGAGTTTTATCCTCGAGATCGGCACTCTGAGTTTCGAACCGATTGCCACAAAAAAAGCCGCTCCTTTCAAAGGCGCGGCTTTTTTGGGTCTAAAGCTGCTTGGTTAAAGTTTGAAGTTGTTAAGCTCTTTTTTGAGCTCGGCACTTTCGCGCGCCAATTCACTGCTGTTGTCGCGCACCACCATGGAGTCCTGGGACACGTTTTCGGACAGTGTCTGAATGGTAGTAATGATTTTACTGACTTCGCCGGCGACAGTGTTTTGCTCTTGAGAGGCGGTCGCAATCTGATGGTTCATATCGTTGATTTTGTCGATTTTCTGGCGCATGGCACCGAGTGCTTCCGCCACCTTGCTCGATGACGCGGTAGTTTCCTGCACCGATTTGACGCTGTTGTGCATGGATTCGTGGGCCTCGTCGGCGGCCCGCTGAAGCTGAGTAACGATCTGGCCGATCTCTTCGGTGGATTTCTGGGTTTTCTGCGCCAAAGCCCGCACCTCATCGGCAACCACCGCGAAACCTCGCCCTTGCTCGCCGGCGCGAGCCGCTTCGATAGCTGCGTTAAGAGCCAGCAAGTTGGTTTGTTCGGCAATAGTGTTGATGACTTCCATCACCGAACCTATGCTGCCGCTGCTGTTCTGTAGTACCTGAATGCGGCTTGCCGTGGCCTCAATCTGTTCGGTCAGTTGTTTGACAATAATTGCCGAGGAGGCGACCACTTTATCGCTTTCTTCGGCCAGCTGACTGGTTTCCCGGGTGTGCTCGGCGGTATTGCCGGCGTTGTGAGCCACTTCTTCAGCTGACGCCGATAGCTCCTGCAGGGCCGTGGCGATCTGCTCGATTTCCCGGCTTTGTTGTGAGGTGGCCTTGGCGGTGCTGTCGGTGGCTTTGGTCATGGCGTGCACGTTCAGATCGACCTGATCGGTCACGTCAATCACATTTTTGATAATCTGGGAGATGTGCTCCATAACTCGGTTGAAATTATGGGCCAGAGCGGCCACTTCGTCGCCGCGGTGCGTCGCCAGGCGCCGACTCAAGTCCCCGCCGCCGTCGGCGATATCGGCCAGCGACTGGGTAACCTCGGCAACCGGGGCCAGCATAAGTCTCTTGGTCAAAATATACACGGTAATAAGACTGGCGAGCAGCAACATGATCACCACAAAGGCGTTCTGGCGTACCTGGTTGGCAATCAAACGGCTCATTTCGGCGGTGGAGAAGGTGATATCGTACTGGCCTATCTCGTCATCGCCGGAGGTTAGCGGAACTCCAGTGAGTTGTACGTCGCCGGCCGGTCCTTCCTCTTGGGCGCTGGCCAGATCGCGGCCCCTGTGGTCAGTGATTTCGATGGCGGTAATCAGCGAGGTGTTTACCAGAGATTCAGCGATGGCTTGAATTTGCTGGAAGTCATAGGCGAACACCGCTTCCTGGAAGGAGGAGTTGGCCAGGTTAATCATGGCCTGGGTATCGCGCTCGAACTCCTGCTTGAGTTCGCTGGAAACCAGGCGATAGTTTACGAATATTACCGCTATGGAAATCACTACCATAATTAGCGTCAGAGTCAGCATTAGCCTGGTCAAAAGCGATCTTTTTATCATTACCCCAATTCCTATTTTTAATCTCGCCAAAATTCCGAGGTAGACCTGGATAAGACTCTTGCCATTAGTGGTTGGCTGAACCCTGATCGTCCCGGTCCGGTGTTATTAGTATTGTCGCCCGAACGGCGTTTTTCTTTAGCATAGCATAGAGCCGGACCCCCAAAAGGGGGTCTGGGCAGCTAAAATTTCACCATCTTGGGGGGGCGGGGAGTTACTCTTCGCCAGCGGCCATGTCCAGCTCTTTGAGCTTGCGGGTTAAGGTATTGCGCCCCCAGCCTAAAAGATTGGCAGCATCGCGCTTGCGCCCAGCAGTATATTTGAGCGCGGTTTCAATCAGAGCCCGCTCAAAAGTAGGCACCGCTTCGCTCAATAATTGGTGATGGCCGCGGGCCAGGGCTTGATCGGCCCAATGCCTCAAGGCCTTTTCCCAGTCGTCTCCCGGGGCGGCGCTCTCCTTATTGCTCAGCAGCTCAGGAGGTAAGTCTTCGATATGCACTTCCCGGCCCGAGGCCATGACGGTAATCCATCGACAGGTGTTTTCCAGTTGGCGAACATTGCCCGGCCAGGGCAGGGAGCAGAAAAACTCCTCGGTTTCCGGCAGCAGAACTTTGGTGTCAACGTTCAATTCGGAGGCCGCTTTGTGCAGGAAGAACTGACTCAGCTTGGGGATATCCTCGCGCCGTTCGGCCAACTTGGGTATGTGGATCCGGATGACGTTCAGGCGATGGAACAAATCCTCCCGAAAACGATTTTCGGCCACCAGGGTTTCCAGATTTTGGTGGGTGGCGGCGATAATGCGCACGTCTACCTTGACCGGGGTATGCCCTCCGACGCGATAGAACTCGCCATCGGCCAACACCCGCAGTAGTCGGGTTTGGGTTTCGGCGGGCATATCGCCGATTTCGTCCAAAAACAGAGTTCCGCCGTTGGCTTGCTCGAAGCGCCCCTGACGCTGGGCTGCGGCTCCAGTAAAAGCGCCTTTCTCATGGCCGAACAGCTCCGACTCCATCAAGTCTTTGGGAATCGCGGCCATATTCAGGGCAATAAACGGTTCCTTGCGGCGCGGACTGTGCCGATGCAGCGCGTGCGCCACCAACTCCTTGCCGGTACCGGACTGGCCGTTGATCAGCACGGTAATGTTGGATTGCGACAGGCGCCCTATGGCCCGGAAAACTTCTTGCATCGCCGGCGCTTCACCGATGATCTCGGTATTGACCTGGAGGGTGTTTACCGCGCCCGATTCGGTTTTTTGCTCCTGGGCATGGGCCAGTGCTCGTTGAGTGACCGCCACCGCTTCGTCGACATCGAAGGGCTTGGGCAGGTATTCAAAAGCGCCCCCCTGATAGGCCGCCACGGCACTGTCGAGGTCTGAGTGAGCAGTCATAATAATGATTGGCACCTGCGGATGATTGGCGTGCAGGTTGCTCAGCAGCGCCAGACCGTCGATGCCCGGCATACGAATATCGCTGATAATTGCGTCGGGTACTTCCCGGTTTAGCTGATTCAAAGCGCTGTCGCCCGAATCAAAGACTTGGGCCTCTATGCCCGCTCCCATTAGGGCCTTTTCCAGCACCCAGCGAATAGAGCGGTCATCGTCAATAATCCATACTCGATTAGACTTCTGCATACTGTGCTTCCATTGGTAAGTAGAGCGAGAAGCGGGTCGAACCCGGTTCGCTGTGGCATTCGATCAGGCCGTGGTGTTGGTGGATAAGATGTTGCGAAATAGTCAAACCCAAGCCGGTGCCGTCGGCCCGGCCGGAAATCATGGGGTAGAAAATATTGCCCAATATGTCGGAGGGTATTCCGGGGCCATTGTCTGTGATGTCGACCTGGCACACTAAAGGGTAATGTCTCCGACCTATGGTGTAACGGCGCACTATTCGGGTGCACAGCTGAATTTCCGGTTCCTGGGTCCCGGATTCGAGCAATGCCTGCATGGCGTTGCGGGCGATATTCAAGCCGGCCTGAATCAGGTGTTCCTTGTCGGCCGACAGTAACGGGATGCTGGGGTCGTAATCGCGCCGGATGCGGACGGTGCCACTGCTTTCGGCCTTGATGATGGTGGCAACTCGCTCCAAAATTTCGTGGATATTTACCGGTTGCAGTTGAGGTAGCTGGTTGGGGCCCAGCATTCGGTCAACAAGATTGCGCAGTCGATCGGCTTCATCGATGATCACGCTGGTGTATTCCTGCAAATCGCTGCCGGGCAGTTCCCGCGCCAGCAGTTGCGCCGCTCCTCTTATGCCTCCCAAAGGGTTCTTGATCTCATGCGCCATGCCGCGAACCAGGTTGCGGGTGGTTTCCTGGGAGGATGAAAGCAGCTCTTCTCGGCTAATCCGCAGTAGGCGATCGATGGACTGAACCTCGATTATTAGATCTGAGCCTTCGCCCAAGGGGGTGACTGTGTAATCGACAGTGATTTGCCCCCCATTAAGTAGTTGCCATTCAGCGTGGCGTTTGGTGTAGTGATTGGCTTTGGCGGCGGCCAGGCTCAGCTGGGCCTCGGTGTCTTCGGTTTCATAAAAAAATTGCGTCAGGGGTTCACCCAAGCAGCGCTCGCAACTGATGCCCACAAGAGCCTCGGCGGCGGGGTTCATATGCCTGAGCTTTAACTCGCTGTCTACCAGAATGACGGCGGTGCTGAGGCTGTCGAGCAAGGCTTTGTGAAGGTCTCGGGGTGACACAGTCTTAGCGGCTCCTAAAGTTTGGGTGGCCCCAACGGGTCCACCAAAGAAGCGCTTGGAGAGCCAAACAAAATGGACGGCACGCTTGGTGGACATTATTCAGGGGTGATGCAAAAACCAATCCAACTTGGCGGGAGGGCCAAGGGCGCAGTTTTTGGGCGTCTGCCAGCGCCAGTCTAGCGCCTTTCGCTTTGGCGTGCACCAATGTGGTGCGAAAGAGATAAGATCAAATCAAGAATGCCAGAAGGCGGTGCACACTCTGATTGGGGGCTAGGGGAGAAGCCGACTCGGCCGGTGGACGAATACCACGACAGGCTCCGAACGGCCCAAGATCCGACCCTGCTGGTCAATCACGTCTACTGCCAGAGTGTGGCGGCCGCGGAATATTTCTTCAATAGTTAGCTGAGTGCTTTGGGTCTGTTGAACCAGCTCATTATCAAGGTAGTAAGCCAGCGAGTGACCGGCTTGCAGGCTGGGGCTTAGCTCGACTCGAATCGGCAAGTCGCGTTCGCCCGCGGTGAGGGTTGTTTCATTGGCGGGTTGGACAATTTGCACGCCATATTCGATCGGTTCTTCGTTACCCTGTCGCTGTGCCTCGCTCTCCGGCTCAAAACTTGGCCGTCTTTCCGGTGCCGGCATGTCATTCACCGGAGGCAGCTCGGTCTGCTCCTGAGCGGCCTTAGAGGGCTTGTCGGTGTAGACGGTGCGCCCTTGCTCGTCCTCGGTTTTGTAGATCTTGTCGGCTTGCACAGCAGCGCCTGCGAGCAACAGGCAAAATGCTAAAGCGAATCCAGTGCGCATCGCGACCTCCAACAGAAGCAGAGTTTACAACAGGGTTAATTAGACAGTTGATCATTACACCCAGTTTAGACTATGGCAACAAAAAACCCGTTCAGTTGCCTGAACGGGTTTTTTCGTAAGCCGAGTGCCTCGGTAACCCGAGGCGACGGACTTGGGTCTTAAACGCTGTAGTACAGCTCGAACTCCACCGGGTGCGGAGTCATTTGCAGGCGCATAATCTCTTCGCGCTTCAACTCGATGTAAGACTCGATGAAGTCGCTGGTAAATACGCCGCCGGCCAACAGGTAGTCGTGATCTTCCTGTAGAGCCGCCAGTGCCTGCTCCAGGCTCGAACAAACGGTGGGGATGTTCTTGCCTTCTTCCGGGGGCAGGTCGTACAAGTTCTTGTCGGCAGCATCGCCGGGGTGAATCTTGTTCTGAACACCGTCCAGGCCGGCCATCAGCAGAGCTGCGAAAGCCAGGTAGGGGTTGGCGGTCGGATCCGGGAAGCGGGTCTCGATACGCTTGGCCTTGGCGCTGGATACAAACGGAATGCGGATAGAAGCCGAGCGGTTGCGGGCCGAGTAAGCCAGCATTACCGGTGCTTCAAAACCGGGCACCAAACGCTTGTATGAGTTGGTGGAGGGGTTACAGAAAGCGTTCAGCGACTTGGCGTGCTTGATAATACCGCCGATGTAGAACAGAGCCAGTTCGCTCATACCGGCATAGCCATCACCGGCAAACTGGTTGACGCCGTCTTTGGAGAACGACTGGTGCACGTGCATGCCCGAGCCGTTGTCGCCGATCAACGGCTTAGGCATAAAGGTAG